>CAYJHU010000180.1:0-5355 GCA_964369655.1 uncultured Desulfovibrionaceae bacterium
CAAAAATACAAATCTATATCTTAAAATTTTGCATATACGCTTGTAAATACACGGCTTCATGGCGTCTTGCCATCAGCTCGAGAGAATAATTATTTTCCACATGCAATCTGGCTTTGGCGCCCATATCCTCGGCTAAGTGCGGCGTTTCGAGGATTTTCAATAAGTATTCAGCCATTTTTTCAACTTCATACACCTTTACCAAAAAACCATGTTCACCCTCGTGCAGCATTGAGGGGATGCCGTCCACAGCGGTGGCTACAATGGGCAAGCCCGTAGCCATGGCCTCCAAAACTGCATTGGGAGTTCCTTCGTCTATGGAAGAAAGTGCAAAAACTCTCGCTTTTTGTAAAATTTCATGCACAGCATTGCTAGCGCCATGAAAGGTTACATTGTTTTTTATATTAAGGTTTTGGGCGCATATTTCTAGTTCCGACCGCAAGTATCCATCACCCACCATATGCAAATGGGCCGTGGGAATTTTTTTACATACAAGAGCAAAGGCGTGGAGCAAAGTTTCTTGATTTTTTTCTTTAACCAAACGTCCCACATTAACAATATGCGGCTGTGTACATAACCCCTGTGCAGGCGGCATAAAGTGATGAATATCAATGCCATTGGGAATCATGAACAAGCGTTCGGATTTAAGACCTACACTCAATAAATCATGTTCAAGGGAAGGTGCATTACAAATATGCGTATGTGTTAAACGCCACGTAAAACGTTCCATTTGCTTTTTTATATTACGCTTTGAGCGAATAGAACCTATAATTACAGGCGTTTTACGCAGTCTTCCTAGGACTCGCCCCCAGACATTGGGAAAGGTGGTGTGCAAATGAATAATAGGTGGCCTATGCTTTCCAAGCGCTTGCCACAAAGCCAGCGCCGCCGGCAGAGGTTTTAATTTAGCGTCTTGTCGCAATTGGTGCACAGGGATTGCATATTTTTGCGCCATGGGCAAAAAATCATCGCCGTCGCGCATGGTCCAAATCTGCGGCGCAAAAAGAGTTTTATCTAAATGCCTTGCCAGCTCCAGCATCTGCCTTTGCGTGCCACCAATACTAATTTCCTCTAAAACAAGCACCAAGGGGATAGGCGCAGGTGGGCGCCACGTATTTTCGGACAATACATGGGGAATGTGAGGTATTTTTTGCATATAATTTTCTTTCATAACTGTTTCTGTTTGCTATTTTTAGGCTAAAATGTGTAGCTTGGCAAATAAAAATGCAAGAGGAAAAGTTGGTATACACGGCATTCTAATTTAATAGAAAATCCTGGGGGAGGGAACTTTTTGAAAAAAGTTCCCTCCCCCAGACCCCAACCCTCAAAAACTTTTAGCATGTATTTTTTATTTCGTTGCGAGTAAAATCACTTTAACACCAATTTATGTGATGTGTGGGATTTTATGTGAAAACTTATGGAACTTTTTTTCGTAGAAAAAAAGTAAAAAGCGCGTTTTGAAAGGGGTTTGGGGAAAACTTTTTGGCGCTAGAAAAAGTTTTCCCCAAAAAAATATCTCAAATTAAAATGCCGTGAGTTGTTATATAAATGTAGGTATCTATCCTTGCTTTTTGTACAGCATACGGCTATGTTTTTCTGACGGCTAGGGGAGTCGAAAGACTGAGAGAGGGATGACCTTGACCCTTGGAACCTGAGGCAGGTAATACTGACGGAGGGAAGCCAGTATACGCGCTTCTCATACTGTTTTGGTATGAGATTTTTTTATTTAAAGGTAGTATATGCAAATTACATACAATGGGCAAAGCATTAACATTGCGGAAAATATGAGCATTGAGCAGTTTCTTACTGAGCAAAAGCTTGACCCTGCCAAGGTGGTTGTAGAGCGCAATAAAAATATTGTGCTTTCTGCAGATTTTGGCAGTACTATATTACAAGCCGATGATATTTTGGAAGTTTTACACTTTGTAGGAGGTGGCTAATGAGCGTGCACACTTGGATGCTTGGCGGTGAAGAATTGCACAGTCGTCTTTTCATAGGCACAGGCAAATATGGAGCAGATGCGCTCATCCCTGCGGTGTGTGAAGCCTCAGCAGCCAATGTCATCACTGTGGCTTTGCGAAGGGTAAGTATGCCGGGGCAAACACAGGCCGAGCATACTGGTATTATACAGCATATCCCCAAAAATATGAAGCTTTTACCCAATACCTCAGGCGCTCGAAATGCAGAAGAAGCCGTACGTCTTGCCCGCCTTGCTAAAGCCGCAGGCTGCGGAAATTGGGTGAAAATTGAAGTTATCAGTGACACACGCTATCTTTTACCTGATGGCTATGAAACAGCTAAGGCTACGGAGATTTTAGCTAAAGAAGATTTTGTTGTGCTCCCCTATATGAATCCGGATTTGTATGTGGCTCGTTCCTTAGTGGATGCGGGAGCAGCGGCAGTCATGCCCTTAGGAGCGCCCATCGGTACTAATCGCGGCCTGCGCACCAAGGAAATGATTGGCATTTTGATTGAAGAAATTTCTCTGCCCATCATTGTGGATGCCGGCATTGGCAAACCATCCGAAGCCTGCGAAGCTATGGAAATGGGCGCTGCGGCTTGCCTTGTCAATACTGCCATTGCCTCTGCCAATGATCCCATAGCCATGGCCGCCGCCTTTGCAAGGGCGGTGAAAGCTGGGCGTGAAGCTTATTGCGCCGGACTTGGAGTACAAGTAAATTCTGGCGCCGTCGCCTCTTCACCACTTACCGGATTTTTAGATTCATAAGGTATAAAAATGCAAAATTTTGCAGATATATTGGCCTTATGGCCGGCATCACGCCGAAAAAGCATCCTTGAAAGTGCAAGTCCTCAGAAAATTTTAGCGGCTATAGAACGTGAACGCTTAAGTCTTGAAGATTTTCTTATGCTTCTTTCACCTAAGGCATTGCCATATTTAGAAAATATGGCGCGGCGGGCGCAGGCAGAAACGCGCAAGCATTTTGGGCGTGCCATACATCTTTTTACACCCCTTTATCTGTCCGATCATTGTGTCAATCAATGTCGCTACTGCGGCTTTAATGCTAAAAACACTCAAGATCGGCGCCACCTTTCCTATGAGGAAGCAGAAGCAGAAGCGCGCGCCATAGCGGCAAGCGGCCTTGGGCATATCTTATTGCTTACCGGAGAAGCACGGAAAATTGCTTCCCCCGAGTATATTGCCACTGTGGCACGGCGCATAAAGCCTTATTTCGCTTCCATTGGCATTGAAGTATACTCCATGTCCACGGAAGAATACGCCATGCTGGTAGAAAATGGCGTAGACAGTATGACGCTTTTTCAAGAAACTTACGATGAAGAGCTGTATGCCTGGCTTCATCCTGCCGGTCCTAAGCGCAATTATTTACAGCGCCTCGAAGCGCCAACGCGCGCCATTCAAGGCGGTTTGTACAGTGTGAATGTTGGGGCGCTTCTTGGACTTAACACCCTAGAAAATGACGGATTTTGCACAGGCCTTCATGCATTTTGGTTACAAAAACAGCATCAAGGTGTAGAAGTGAGCCTCTCTGTGCCACGCATGTGCCCGCATGAAGGCAGTTTTGATGTGCCTCACGTGCTCGATGATAGACGTTTTGTACAATATATCACAGCGGTACGCTGTTTTTTACCGCGAGTAGGCATCACCGTATCTAGCCGCGAAAGTGCCAGTATGCGTGACAATGTCATTCCTTTAGGGGTAACTCGCGTCTCTGCAGGTGTTTCCACCATGGTTGGCGGACGCGCCACCACCAGCGGCGATGCAGGGCAATTTGAAATATCCGATACACGCTCTGTGCAACAAATGATTAGCGCACTTGCAAAAAATGGCTATCAAGCTGTCACTAAAGACTGGCAAGATTTTATTGATATTAATTGATGTTTTTTGCAACGGACGAGGAGGGGAGAATTTATAAAAATTTCCCCTTCCTCAAAAAGATGCTCAATATTAAAAATTATGCGATTTTCTTTAAGCTTCTTTGTTTTTCTAAATGAAAAGTATGAACTTCATTGCGATTTTTTACACGCATATCACACGCACAAGACTTACACGCCCCATTACACTTACAAGGGCTGTCCTTCATAATAAGTAAACGATTACCCGTCAAACCAAGCTCTAGTCCCTGCTTTCCCTTAAAAACAACCTGCTTAGGGGGGAGATGTGCAATGCACTTTTTGAAAGCTTCACGACAAAGAGCGCTTTCAACCGCCAATGCGCGCACATCTAAAAACAAACGCTGTCCAGCACAATACACATCATTAATAAGCTTAGATAATTTAGAAAAATCAGCACTTACAAAAGAACCGGAAAGTTTCAAATGAACACCGGTAACACTTTGGCGAGCCTCATACTGAAAACAGCTTGGAAATTCTTGCATAAACAACCCCTTATTTTTAAGTTACTAAGAATTACCTCATTTTAAGAATGATTGTCAAGTTCATTTCCATAAAAGAGCGCAAAAATCTTTTCAATTTTAAAGCATATTTTGCAATTGCATGAAAATTCAAGCTATTATCACTAGGTTAAGCCAGTTCGCCCATGATAAATTATATTTTTGCTAATAAAAAAGGATGGTACAATGCGCAATAAAGCACATTGTACCATTATTGATGTGTTACTTAGACTGAAACAGGACTAATGCTATCAAGCTCTAAAAGTTTTTGCACAAGCATGGTTACGGGTAAGCCCACCACAGTGCTCCATGAGCCAACAATTTTCTCAACCAAAAAAGCCCCTTGCCCTTGAATGGCATAGGCTCCGGCCTTGTCTAAGGGCTCGCCGCAGTTGGCATAATTGGCAAGAATTTCTTGGTTCCAATCATGGAAAAAAACTTCGGTACTGTCGTGAAAGAGCACTTCCTCTCCATGCGGCAAAATCACGCTCACCGCACTGATAACTGTATGACTCTTACCGGAAAGGGCGGTCAGCATGGCAAGTGCGTGCTGTGCATCCTTTGGTTTGCCATAAATGACTGAATCAAGAGCAACCACCGTATCAGCGCCAATGATCACTGCCTTTCCATGGCGTTTTGCCACAAATTGAGCCTTAACCGATGCTGAGCGCTCAGCGTACTGCGCCGGGGATTCATTTTTATTCGGTAATGGTTCAATACCGTGTGAACTCACATTGTCAAAAGCAAGGCCAAGTTCTTGTAAAAAAAGCCTACGCCTTGGCGAAGCTGAAGCCAAAACTATGGATTCTTTACTGTAAAATAAACTTTTCATATATATTCTCGTAAACTATAAATCAACAAGTGGGGCGGTTGTGTCCGTTTTAGGTGGGGCAGCAGCCGGCGGAGGCGCAGGGGCCTCTGGATCAAAAGGCTTTTTATCATTCTTGGGCGAAGGAGTGCTCTTTTTAACATCCGGCGCAGGTGAAAA
>CAYJHU010000181.1:0-5351 GCA_964369655.1 uncultured Desulfovibrionaceae bacterium
CCATCCACAGCCATAACCACCGCCGTGCCACTTAGGGAAGCATCACGCGCGCCCAAAAAATAGGTGGAAGGGTCTTCAATGATTTGCATACCACCTTGAACCATGTGGAATACCAATAATTCTTCGTTGGGGCCAAAGCGGTTTTTGAAAACACGCAAAAGACGAAACATTTGCCGCCTGTCGCCTTCAAGGGAAATGACCGTATCAACCATATGCTCCAAGAGGCGCGGCCCGGCTAAATTTCCTTCCTTGGTGACATGCCCCACGAGTATAAGTGTGGTACCACAAAGACGGCAACGCTCAAGTAAATCCGTTGCAACGGCGCGCACTTGGCTTACATTACCGGGCAAACCTTCCGCCTCAAGAGAGCTTAGGGTTTGTACCGAATCCACCACAAGCAAGGCCGGCGGAGTTGAATTGGCAGAAATTTGAAGCACGCCATGCAAATCTTCCACACTGGTGGTGGACATGGCGAGTAAGTTTTCGTTGAGAACGCCAAGACGCTGGCCTCGGCCCTTGATTTGCGGCAATGACTCTTCACCGCTGGCATAGACGACTTTACGTCCGGATGCAGCAACAGAACCAGCAACTTGTAAAAGGAGGGTTGATTTGCCAATGCCCGGCTCGCCGCCCACTAAAATAGCAGCCCCCGGCACAAAGCCTTGCCCAAGCACCCTATCAAGGGCGTCTAGTCCGCTACCAAAGGCTTCATGCCCTTGGTCATTAACATCGCCCAAAGGGATGGGCATGGATGAAGAATGAGCACTTTTTTTTATGCTGGATTTGGCGCTTTTTTGTACGGCCTCAAGCGTGTTCCACTCATTACATGCAGGGCACTTGCCATGCCATTTGGCTGTTTCGCCGCCGCAGTGCGAGCAAGCATATACCTCGCGGACTTTATTGGACATAATACCAATTACTCTTCTTTTTTCACATCTTTGGCAGAGAGCACCTTAACCCCAAATTCTGCTACTTCTGGCGGCGGATTGTAAAAAAGTAACATAAAGGGCACTTCGCCGCCCTTGGGAACATTGGTATTTTTGGTAAGTATTTCTATCTCATTATGTAGGAAAGATTCCAGCTCTTCTTCACCAAGCACTTGCAATTGGAAAAGAGAAAGAGCCGTGCCGGCCAATTGCTTTTTGGACATGAGCGTAGATTTATTGGGTGCATAGATGGCAGCCTCTACTTCTATAAGCTCTTTGGGCTCGGGAAATTCATTGACGACTTTACCTTCTACCACAAAAATATCGCCAATTTTTTCATTCTTTACATAGTATTGACGCACATTGCGCATGGTCATAAGCTCAACACTTTTAGCAATTTCTGCCTGTGTGGGAGCAGGCTTTTGTGGCTGCTTAAACATATACCACCACACGCCGCCGCCGCCGCCGATACATATAAGCAGCACCAGCAAGCTAATGATTATCTTCCCGGCTTTGCCTTTGCTTTTTTTAGCCCCGTCCCCCTTACTAGAGGTATCATCAATGCTAAAATCATCCAAATTCTCGCCACCACCCGCAGAGCTTGACTCAACTGGCGCACTCGACGCAGGCGGTGCACTGGGTACGGCTCCTTGATGGGCAAAAATATTTTTGCATACCGAGCAGCGCAACTTCATGTTGGGACGCGCTGCGGCATCAGGAAGATTAAATTTACTTTGGCATTGGGGGCATTGTATTTCCACGCTCTACTCCTGCGTAAAACATAAATCGGCACTTATTCAGAAATAATGACGCACACATCTTTAAGGGTTCGATATTTTTCGGCATAATCTAGTCCATAGCCAACAACAAAGCCTTCATCAATGGTAAAGGCCACAAAATCCGGAGAAGCTTTTACTTCGCGTCGTTCTTTTTTATCTAAAAAAACCACAGTGCGCAAGGATTCTGTATTACGCTTATTAAAAGCCTCATACAAAAATTGCAAACTAAGGCCAGTATCTACAATATCTTCAACAATTAATACGTGTTTACCGCCAAGAGCCAGCTCCACATCCTTAGTCATGGTAATGGAATGGGAAGAACACTGAGCAAAACCATAACTGCAAACTCGCACAAAGTCTATTTCCACATTGGGATTTTTTATTTCACGCACAAGGTCTGCCATAAAAATACTGGCTCCCTTGAGCACTCCCACCACCACAAGCGGCTCTTCGCCATACACGCGATCAATTTCTGCAGCCAAAGATTTTATGCGGGCTGCTATCTCTTCTGCAGTAAACAGTGTGCGAATTTCTTTAATTTCCATGCGTTCTCCACATGTTAAAGGTCTTTAAAAACTGCCGTTTCATCACAATCAGGGTATTTGGGACAATGCACGCAATCCGCCCATATTTTTTGAGGCAACACGTCTTTATCCACTATAGAAAACCCTAATTTTTCAAAAAAACCTTCTTGATATGTTAAGGCAAAGACCTTGTTGATATTCAGGTCTTTGCAATCTTCTAAACATCGTTGGACCATTTTTCGTCCAAGGCCTTGTTTTCGTATGGAATCATCCACCACAAGCGAGCATATTTCTGCCAAATTTTCCCATGTGGGTGCCAAAGCGCAACACGCAACCACCTGTTTTTCCGGTGTTTCTGCCACATAAAAATCACGGATATGCCTATACAAGTGGCTCAATGCTCGTGGAAGCAAGAGCCCTTGTTTGGCACAACCCATCAGCAACAGGTGGATGTCTTTCACATCTCCCATATTAGCATGACGTATGGTCATCTCTGACATTTTTAATTGTTCCTCCCGTGCTTATCAATAAGATCATTTATTCTTTTTTCAGAAATATAACCGGAAGAATTCATTACAACTTCGCCCTCTGAGTCAAAAATAGCATTGTGTGGGATGGTTTTCACCTTAAAAATCTGACGTAGCCCGCTATCGGCCACATAAACTTCATAATTTATGCCATATTCCTTAAGAAAATCAGGCAAAAGCTTTGGGTTTTGGTCCACGGACAAGCCAATAATCGCTATCTCTTGGCCGCGCTCTTTTGCAATGCTGATAAGTCCTGGTATTTCTTCCTTACAAGGAGGGCACCACGTAGCAAAAAAGTTTACAAGCACCATTTTGCCTTCGTGTTTTTCAAACAAACTTTCAAGACCGGCCTCGCTCAAGGTTGACGGTACAGATGATGATGGCCTTAATGGAGTTGACTCTGAAGATTCTGAGGAAGACGACTTTGCCCCGCTCTTAACATTTTGCCAAGCACTTGCTGCCAAAGCTGTTTGAGAAAAACTTAAAGCTACAAAAACCGCCAAAACACATACTAGATTACGAATATTTTTCATATTTATCCTATTTAGCAATAAACTGCTAGAGTAAAGATTTTGCAAGGCGCACAGCACCTACTGCATCGGCTGAATAGCCATGGGCGCCAATGGCGTTGGCAAATGCCTCAGTCACCACAGCACCGCCCACTATCACCTTAAAGGGAAGCTTACGCTCCTTAACAAGTTTAACTGTATCTTCCATACGCACCATGGTTGTGGTCATTAATGCAGATAATCCAATAATATCCGCATTATGCTCTTGTGCGCAGCGTACAATATCTTCGGCCTTCACGTCTTTGCCAGCATCAACCACATCAAAGCCATGATTTCCAAGTAATAAAGCTACAATATTTTTACCAATATCGTGAATATCGCCCTCTACAGTGGCAAGCACCACCATGGGACGTTTTTCTTTGCTCTGAATTTTTTCCAAAAGCGGTTTCAGTTCCTTAAAAGCCCTTTGCATGGTTTCGGCTGAACGAATTAGTTGGGGCAAGAAATATTCACGTTTTTCGTACTTACACCCAACTTCCGTAATGGCAGGAATGAGTTTTTCTTGCACCAATTGCATGGCCTCGGCACCAGCATTTAACTCAGCCTGCACAAGGGAAACCACATTGTCTTTATCGCCCAAAAGCACCGCATCAAAAAGCGTTGTGGCACTGTTTTCTTTGGCTCCTTTAGCCGCCACCGCAGGAGAAGGCGTTTCGCCGGAATTCCAATGAGCATATGCATGGATAAAATGGCTGGCATTACTATCTTTATTAAGCAAAACATTGCTAGCATCGCGCATTTCACTTAAGCGCACATTGCCGGGATTACCAATGCAAGAGCTTAAACCTGCTCCTATGCAAAGCCCAAGGTAGCTGGAGTTTAACAGCTCGCGTGCAGGCAAGCCAAAGGATACATTGGATAAACCAATGGTGGTAGGTAAGCCCTCGCGCACGCACCAGCGAATGGTTTCAAGACATTGGCGACCTGCCTCTCCTTTTGATGAAACTGCAAGGGCCAGCACATCCACCATGAGCAAACTGCGTGCAATACCAAGGGCATCGGCCTCTTCAAGCAATTGCTCCAAAATGGCAATGCGCTCTGCGGCGCGTACTGGCAAGTCGCGCCCTTTGAGTGGCAATAAAATAAAGGGAGCGCCGTAATTTCGGCATAATGGGCCTAAGAGCTCCATGCGCCCGGCTTCGCCACTTATGGAATTTACAAGAGCAGATCCAGTGCAATATGGCAAAGCATTGGCGATGGCTTCGGCATTGGACGAATCCAGTGACAAAGGCACATCAAAGCGCTCTGTGAGGCGTAAAACCAATTCCGGCAAGGCCACAGCTTCATCCACCATGGGCGCGCCAACATTGACATCAAGCAAGGTAGAGCCCGCCGCCACTTGCTCCTCGGCAAGGCGCATGGCCATACCATATTCTGCAGCCTGCAATTCAGCAATAAGTTGTTTCTTTCCAGTAGGATTGATACGCTCGCCAATAATGGTAAAGGGATATTCTTCGCCAATGCGCACAATGCTTGAGCGCGTGGTCAAAGCAATACTGCCGGCACTGACACGCACCGATGGGCGGCGTAATTCTGCATCATCAATGGCGCGCTTAAGCGCTGCAATATGGTCAGGAGTTGTACCGCAACATCCACCCAAAAGCTGTACACCGGCACGGGCAAAACGCGCGGTTTTTTCAGCAAATTCTGCAGGATTTAAGCGAAATACCGTTTCACCGTTTACAAGTTCAGGCAAACCGGCATTGGGCTCCACAAGCACAGGAACCTTAGAAAACGAAAGTATTTCTTCAATGACCGGCACCATTTGCTCAGGACCTGCGCTACAGTTGGTGCCAAGAGCCACAACGCCCAAATTTTGCATGGTTTCTACAAATATTTCCGGCGTCGTTCCGGTAAGACTTACGCCTTCCTCAAAAGTCATGGACACCATGATGGGCAAATTACATTGCTGACGAATAGCCACCACCGCGGCTCTGGCTTCTGCCAAGTCAAATTGCGTTTCAATGAAAAATAAATCCACTCCGCCATGCAAAAGACCGCGCACTTGCTCGGTATAAGCCTCCAT
>CAYJHU010000182.1:0-5320 GCA_964369655.1 uncultured Desulfovibrionaceae bacterium
TTGAAGGTATAACCTTCAGCTTCAACTTTTACTGTAGCTGTGTCGCCGTCGCCATCGGTAGCTTTAATTTCAAAATTAACATCTTTGTTGATGGAATTTTCAGATTTTACCAATGTCCAAGCGCCGGTGTCTTTATCAATGGCAAGTTTATTGCCGTCATCGTCAACGTAGTGAAGAATTTTGTCGTTATTAACAGTTGTATCAAGCTTAAAGCCAGGACCGGTGAGATCTTCAACAATGGAGAATTCAAAACCATCTGCGCTTTTTGCATCAGCATCACCGGCAAAGGTTGTGATATTATCCACAGTGTGGAAGGTTAAACCATTGAGGACAAAGTCACTGTTGTCGCCAGCTTTACCATTATCAAGACCAAAGATTTCAAAACTATGGAAAGCTTCGGGAACGATTAAGGTAAACTCGCCAGTTCCGCCAATGCCGTGGGTTGCGGTTTCAAAAACAAGGTTTCCGTCTTTATCAAAGAAGCGAATGTATGCTGCTTCATCATCCCAGCCTTCGTCACCACCGGCAAATAAATAGCCAAGGTTGATAGTAATACCTGCGGCGCTATTGTCACCTGCAAGCTCAAATCTTAAAGCTTCTGAACCACCATCAGCTGGGTCATAGTCAACACGGCCATCAATGCTATCATCTTGTTTGCCATCTTTACCTGAGTCTAAATAAAGACCGGGGGTCAAATTATTGCCAACAGGCTTATCTGTCCATTTGATAACGGCATCAATACTGTCATCAAATTTTCCATATTCAGAGCCGTCTTGGCCTTTACCACTCACAAAACCGGCTGTGATTGTGAAGAGTGGCTTGTCGTTGGAGTCTTTATATGTCCATTCGTCTGACCCTAAGCCTGCAGGGGCTTCATCGTTAAAGCTTACTTTAATTTCCTGCTCAATAAGGCCATTGGTGGTGACGGTGTCATTTGTGACTGTAACAACGTCGTCAACGATGGTTATTTCAATGCCGCCTTCTCCGGTTGTTGCGTCATATTCAGATTTAACAACATCACCATTTCCGTCGGTTATGGAGATATCAAAGCTCTCTTTTACAGTATCGCTACCATAATCATCGTTGTCTCCATCGCCGGAGGTGTCAGAATCATGTGTTAAAGCATTCTCGGTTTGGGTATATGTATATCCAATAGTGTAATTGTTTCCATTTGGGGTGAGAGTTACATTTGAAATATTACCAAACTGACCAACAACTACACCATCAGCAGGTGAGATGTTACCTTGGGCATCAACAGTAAAAGTAACATTACCAATGGTGAAGCTTGAAATGCCATCTGCTGCGGTTACGGAGAAGGAACCAGTTGCAACATTTGAAGCGTCGGCAGGGGCCGCATCACTTGCTTGACCATCGGCGCCGGCCGGACCGTCAAATTTACCATCAGCAAGGTCTTTTTCTTCAGCGTTTGCAACGCCGGCATCGTAGGTGGTGTGATTAGCGTTATCGGTATTAATTTCACTGGGGAAAGTGTTTTCTGCTTTCACAGTATGGCTTACGCTATCGCCGTCACCGTCCACGAATGTAAGTGTAATATCTCTATCAGAAACATTATTTTCATCAGGAGCTGTATTAACAGGATAGGTAACTGTCCAGTTTTCATTGTCTGTGCTACTAAATGTTACATCTCCAAGTTTAAATGAATATGTTGTAACACCATTATCTGTGGTTGTAAGATCCTGGAAGACAGTCTTACTTGCAGCATCCATAGCTTCCCAAGATGTGCCATTCCAAGTTACGCCAGCATCAAAAGTTGCTGAACCACCCAAATCTTCTCCCGGCACGATAATTTTTCCGGGGCCGTCAGCACCAAAGTCTACCACAACAAGAGCGCTTGCCATTGCATTGTTAACGTCGGCAGCAGTATGCTTATCATTGTCAGCATCACTGGTAATTACTGGAGCATCGTCAATGATAGTTACATCGACATTACCGGAAGTAGTTGCACCTTCTCTGTCAGTTACAATGATACCAAAGCTATCGCCACCCTTAGATTCATCTGGTCCGCCGACATTGCCATCGGGAGTGTCATGCTTAAGGTTTGTATCTTGTTCATACTCATATTCAACAGTATATTTACCATCAGCATCAGGACCAGTAACATCAGTAATGGTAAGTTGACCTTTTGCACCATTAGTTGTTGTCAAATTTCCTGACAAATCAGGGTCACCATTAGCATCAAAGGTAATAGTAACATCACCAATTTGTAGACTGCCACCGGCCATGCCTTCAGCATCACTAAACGTGAAGGAACCTGTGTCTATATGGTCACTTGTTCCATCGCCATCAGCATCAGCGCCAGCGTGAGTGCCGCTTGCCATAGAACCTTCATCAGTAATGAGCGTACCTTCACCTGTGCTAGGCACGGTGATAATAGAACCATCATTCACGCCTTTTACAGTAAACTCTAATGGGGTTGAGTCATTAGCACCATGCTTATCTGTAGTGGTTACGGTAAAGCTTTCAGTTTTACTGTCATCTTTTCCAAGAGCTTGAAGAGCTTTATAGCGAGCAAGTGCTGCGTCATAGTCTGGATCATTAGCATCCGGCATTTCATTTTGTAACTTATATTCATACGCACCAGTAGTACCATTGATTGTCAATGTACCATAGGTACCACCAATGGTGATGTTGTCGCCCGCGTCTTCAGCATTTACGCTTTCGGTTGCAGATTCAACACTCAAGGTTTGCTCGGTCAATTCATCGCCATCATCATCATTGTCATCTACGGTGATAAAGCCTTTTGCTGTTTCACCTGCATTGTCTTCTGTAAGAGTATGGTCAGAGCCAGTGGCTACTGCTGATGATATCACTGGTATATCATTGGTGCCCAAAATGGTGATGGTTACATCTTTATAAATGGTGCCACCATTGCCATCGTTTGCTTCAATTTTATAGGTGATTGTTATTTTTTCACCTTCATTAAGGGAGTTAACCTTATCAGTATTATCATGAAGGGTAAATGTATAAGAAGCTGTGTCGTCGCCTGTATCAGTAATGACAAAGCTACCAAAATCAGCGGCATTAGCACCTACAATTTCTTTACCGTTTTCGTCGTTAACAGTGATGAGCTCTTTGCCTGTATCTGCATCTTTAGCTACACTAAAGTTAACGTCGTCATTTCTGTCAACATCCGTTGCAGAGAATTTGCCACTGACTGTAATGAGCTTAGTTGTGCTATCTACAGGACTACCTGCATAAGCAGTATTTTCTTCGCTTGCTGTACCTTTGCCAATGATATTACCATCTTTGTCACGACCTACACCGGATTCAATCACGGTGCTGGTTTCTGAAGTAATTTCAAAGCCAGTAGGAGCATCATTTTTACCCTCTACAGTTACAGTAACAACTTTAGAAGTCCAAGCTCCTTTGTTATCTTGCACATAGACTGTGAAGTCGAGATATTCTTCATCGCCTTCGCTAAGACTTTGAGCTTTATTAGTATTTAAAGTGAAGGTATAAGTTCCGTCATCTGCAATTGAGAATGTTCCCCACTCAGTTGTAACACTTTGGCCAAGGTTAGTTGGTACTGTACCCATTTCAAGGGCAAAATCATCGCGATCTCCAGCATCACCTGAACGCACATATAATTTAAGTTTTTCTGTGCCTGCATCACCAGCAACATTGCCATAACTATCTGAATCCACATCGGCGAAAATAGCATTGCCAGAAATTGAAGCTGTATCTTCTGTGAGGGATATATCCTCTACTGATAAGGTAGGCTTATCGTTTGTACCTTCAATGGTAATGTTTACAGTTGTTTGAGTTGTTTTGCCGTGTTCGTCAATAACATTTATAATAAATGAAGAGGTCGCTTTTCCACCTTCAGGCAATTGGTTTATCTCTTGATTGGTTGGATCTAAAATAAAGAGATATTTACCTGTTGCTGAATCTAAGAATAGCTGGCCATAACCATCAACATTACTTGTAGAAAAATCATAGCTAAAAGAGATGCTTGTACCAGGAATTGAGATGGAACCTACATTTGGGGTTACACCGTCAACTTCAAATCTCATTTTTGCATCATCTCCATCAATGTCGGTAGCCTTAATTTCACCACGAGCAAAAGGAGTGCCAAGCTCTGGAGCATTTGGTGAATTACCAAAGAAAGGCACGTTTTTATCATCAACGCCAAGTTCTTTTAAGGTAAGGTGATCAACAGAGCCGATAATTGGAGCATCATTGGTGCCATTAACAGTAACGGTAATAGGCTTTGCAACCCACGCACCAGCATTGTCTTTTACATAAATATAGAAGGTTTCAGTATGCGGGGTGTCTTCATTAAGAGCTTGCAATTTGTTATAGCGTTCAAGAGCTTCATCGGAAGCGCTGCCATCGGTGTAAATGTATTGACCAAAGGTTGCACTATCAGGGTCCTTATCAAGATCAGCACCCGCTGGGAGACCTTGTGGTGTGTATGAATACTCACCAGCTGCGTTTATTCCCAAGACTCCGAGCGTACCTTGTACTTCATTTGATACAGTTTCATTTACATTGGTATTTGTTGCATCTTTTTCCACCAAGGCAAGGTCGTCATTAGCCGTTGTTGCATCTTTGGTAAAGTGGTTATAGGCATCTACATTACTTACAAAGAACGTAAGATTCGCATTGTTTGCATCTTCAGCATTGCCAATATCATTGTTATCAACATCTGTTGCTGTTGCTTTACCAAGGTTAGAGCCGCCAATGTTGTCAGCGTCTTCAACAACAATAATGTCTCCGCCACCTAGAGTGTTATTACTGCTTAAGTCAAGCTCTGGTCTATCATTGGTACCAATAATAGTAACGGTAATTTCAACCTCTTCAAACAAACCTGTTCCATCCGTAACACGCACGGTAAAAGTTTCTGTTGCTGTTTGACCTTGTCCAAGAGCATTTGCGCTATTTGCTGTGTAAGTATAGGTAAATACACCGTTTCCATCAATGCCAAAGCTACCATATTGGCCAGTTGCAGAACCAACAACAGAGAAACTTACGCCTTGTGGGTCAGTGGCATTGACTTGACCTTGAGCATATAAGTCACCTGCATAATCCTTGTTAGGATTACCAGAAATCGGAGCACCATTTGCATCACGACCAACACCTTCTTCTACGATATCAAGCTGATCTGGGAAGAAATCATTATCGACCGGATCCTCAAAAATTGTGATACCTGTAATGGTGGGAGGTGTGTTAGTGGCGGCACCTTCAGGAATATCTTCTAAGAAGGTTGCTGCTTCGCGAGTTTGGTCAAGACCGTCAAGGCGGTCAATACCGCCAAGAAGAGAGCCACTTGCAAAGCTTACGATGGTACCGCCGCCTT
>CAYJHU010000183.1:0-5283 GCA_964369655.1 uncultured Desulfovibrionaceae bacterium
AACTTTTTTCAAAAACCGACCCGAAGGGCTTGTAGCCGTAGGCGAGGAACGAGCCATACGGATATCGTGCGCCTAGGCGTTCCCTCCCCCAGAAAAAACTAACCTTTCTGAACAATTTCCTTCACACTATTCAAACACGCCTCAATACCGGCAGCATTATTGCCTCCTGCTTGTGCAAAGTCGGGTCTTCCGCCGCCGGAACCGCCCACATGCACACCGGCAACCTTAACAATTTCTGGTGCGGTGAATTTATCATGTAAGTCTTTAGAAACATAAACAAGCAAGTGAACTTTTACTTCGCCCTCAACTTCTTCTGTGCCGGCTAGGCATGCGATGCCGCTACTTAGCTTTGAGCGCACATCATCCATAATGTCACGTAAGGTTTTGCGCGTAATGCTTCCTACATTGCATGCTAAAACAGGAACTTCACCCACTTTTATGCATTGCTCCATAAGATCCTTACCTTGACTGCTAGCGGAAGCGTGAACTTTCTTCTCAAGTTCCTTTTGCAATTTTTTATTTTCACTTTGCATTACTTCAAGGCGCGTTGCAAGATCAGGTACCTTGCACTTTAAGTTTGCACTTAACTTATTAAGTACAGTGCGCTGCTCTTGCATAAGCGACAAGGCATTCCAGCCGGTCACAGCCTCAATGCGCCGAGTGCCGGCGGCAATGCCAGCTTCGGAAAGTATGCAGAAAAATCCAGCTTGCCCAGTGCGTTCAAGGTGCGTTCCGCCGCATAATTCAACAGATTCTTTACAATCTGCCCCGCACTCGCCAATACTCAAAACGCGCACTTCATCGCCATATTTTTCACCAAAAAGTGCCACTGCACCCATTTTACGGGCAACATCTTGAGCCATAACTTCTGCTTGAATGGGATAGTCAGCCAAAATGGCGCGGTTCACATCGCGCTCAACTGCCATAAGCTCGTCTTCGGTGAGGCCAGAAAGATGTGTAAAGTCAAAGCGTAAACGATCCGCCGCCACAAGAGAGCCGGCTTGTTGTACATGTGTGCCTAAAATGCGGCGCAAGGATGCGTGTAAAAGGTGCGTACAAGTGTGATTGCGTGCCGAAGCGAGGCGATCATTTTCGGTAACACATAACTCTACCTCATGGTCAAGCATCAGCGCCCCTTCATCCACTTGCACACGGTGTACAGTCAAATCTGCAAAGGGCTTTACCGTATCCAGCACGCGAGCAAGTCCCTTGGGATCGCCGTGGGCAGTAATGGTACCGATGTCCCCCATCTGCCCACCGGAAGCGCCATAAAAAGGCGTGCGCGGCGTAATCACAAAACCGCCTTGCCCTGCTTCGAGCTGTGCAGTTGGCATGCCATCACTATCAAGCATTGCCACCACGCGCGATTCACTTGTTAATTCCGTATAGCCGACAAACTCCGAATGCATTCCTTGCTCATGCATAGGAGCAAAAAGCGCCGCAACATCCTGCCCTTGTCCGCCGAGCAAACCGGCATTTTTTTGAGCGGCGCGCGCCCTGGCCTTTTGCTCAGCCATACACTTGGTAAAGCCCTCTTCATCTGCTTTAATACCGCGTTTTTCCACAATATCATTAACGATATCTAAGGGGAAACCAAAGGTATCATACAATTTAAAGCAAAGCTCACCGGAAAGAGTATCTTTTCCGCAGGCGCAAATTTGAGTCAATTCTTCCTCTAAAATATGCAAGCCTTTTTCAAGAGTGAGTGAAAAACGCTCTTCTTCTTCACGCACTACACGTGCGATAAAATCGGCACTTTCGTTAAGCTCAGGATATTCTTCACCCATGATTTCCGTTACGCGGCGAGCTGTTTTATACAAAAATGGTTCACGCAGGCCCATAAGCGTTCCAAAACGCAAGGCTCGGCGTAATAAGCGCCTGAGTACATAACCTCGCCCTTCATTGGAGGGTAAGGTACCGTCAGCAATAAGGAAAGCAGCCGAACGGCTATGGTCGGCAATGACTCGCAGGGCCGTATCCACATCATTAGTGTCTGACTCACTAAAGGCATATTCCACTCCGGCAAGGCCAGCCGCATATTGGATAATATCTTGGAATAAATCGCAATCAAAGTTAGAGAACTTTCCTTGGCATACGGCAGAAACGCGCTCAAGCCCCATGCCGGTATCGATGGAGGGATGTGGCAACTCTGTGCGTGTGCCGTCGGCGGCTTGCTCAAATTGCATAAATACAAGGTTCCAAATCTCTAAAAAGCGGTCGCAATCACAGCTACCTATGCCGCACTCCGGCCCGCATGCGCGATCTGCACCTTGATCAATAAAAATTTCGGAACATGGTCCGCATGGCCCCGTATCCCCCATGCTCCAAAAATTGTCCTTTTCTCCCAAACGAAAAATACGATCTGGGGTCAGGCCTGCAATTTTTTGCCAAAGTTCAAAGGCTTGGTCATCATCGCGAAACACGGTAGCATAGAGTCTATTCTTATCAAGGCCGAGCTCTTCGGTGACAAATTTCCATGCCATGGCGATGGCATCTTCCTTAAAATAGTCGCCAAAGGAAAAATTCCCCAGCATTTCAAAGAAGGTATGGTGGCGTGAAGTGCGTCCCACATTTTCAAGGTCATTATGCTTACCAGAAACACGCAAACATTTTTGTGCTGTGGTGGCGCGTACATAGGAGCGTTTTTCTTCTCCCAAAAATAATGACTTAAACTGCACCATGCCAGAGTTGGCAAAAAGCAAAGTCGGATCATTGCGAGGAATAAGCGGAGACGAAGGCACAATTTCATGACCGTGCTCTTGAAAAAATTCCAAGAAGCGACGACGAATTTCTTTAGCAGTAAGCATTTGGAGACCTCTTAAATGTATTCAAAAATATTAATCGTCAAAGGCAACATCATTATCATCAAATTCTTCAGCCACCGGCACAAAATCACTTGATTGCATACCAAGGTGTGCCACAATTTTACTTTCGATGGCATTACGCAGTTCGATATTTTCATCAAGGAGTGCGCGTACTTTTTCACGACCTTGCCCAAGTTTTTCCGCACCAAAAGCAAACCATGAGCCGCTTTGCTCCACAATCTTGGCATCAATGCCAAGGTCAAGCAATTCACCAGCGCGAGAAATGCCCTGCCCATAAATAATATCAAAAATAGCTTCACGGAAAGGCGGTGCCACTTTATTTTTGGTAACTTTTACCCTTGTCTTAGAACCAAAGGATTCTTCTTTGTCTTTAAGGGTTTGAATGCGTCTAATATCAAGGCGCACCGAAGAGTAAAACTTCAGCGCATTACCACCTGTGGTTGTTTCGGGACTGCCGTAACCAGTCACCCCAATCTTCATACGAATTTGGTTAATAAAGATTATGGAAGTACGTGACTTGTGGATAGTACCTGTCAGCTTACGCATGGCATGGGACATAAGTCTTGCATGGCCGCCTACTTGCGTTTCACCCATGGTGCCGTCAAGTTCTGCCTGCGGAATAAGAGCCGCCACAGAGTCGATTACCACAAGGTCCACTGCGCCGGAACGCACAAGCATATCTGCAATATCAAGGGCTTGCTCGCCGTAATCCGGCTGAGAAATAAGTAATTCGTCGGTATTTACCCCAAGTCTGCGCGCATAAGAAACATCAAGGGCATGCTCAGCATCCACAAAGGCGCATGTGCCGCCAAGCTTTTGGCATTCGGCAATGATATGGAGAGTTAAAGTTGTTTTACCTGAAGATTCCGGCCCATAAATTTCTGTTACTCGGCCGCGTGGAATACCGCCCACCCCAAGAGCCAAGTCAAGGCCAATGGAACCGGTAGGTATAACTGGGGTTGCCACATGAGCATCGTCAGAAAGCTTCATGACTGCCCCCTTACCATACTTACGTTCAATACTGCTAAGAGCGGTACTTAAGGCCGATGCGCGTGCATCTTCTTGAGAAACAGTTGGTTTTTTAGCCATGATTATCTCCGAAATGATTCTTCTAGGTATAAAAAGGTTACGAAAAAGGGGAAGGAAAAAACCTTCCCCTAAAAAATCAAAATAAGCCCTTATTTAGGTTCAATTTCGCCTATATAAGTACGCTTGCCGTCTTTGATTTCAATGATACCGATGGGCATTTCTGCGTCATGGGTAGCGTTGATGCTAAGATTACCAAAAGGTGTTGGTAAATCTTTAATGGTAGCAAGAGCAGCAGTGATAGATTCTTGGTCAGCCTTGCCGGAGCGCTTAATGGCGTCCATAATCATCATATAAGTGGTGTAGCCAAGAGCAGCGTTCATGTTAGTTTCTTTGTTAGGATAAGCAGCATTCCAAGCATCGGTGTACTTTTTAGCTTCTGCACTCATGTTTGGCATATTGGCCGCATATGGGAAAGCAGTCAACAAAAAGCCTTCGGCAGCTTTACCAGCAATTTTCACTGTGTCAGGGTTATCCATGGCATCAGCACCCATGAGGCGGAATTTTGCGCCAAGTTCACGAGCTTGCTTCATGATGATTGCACCTTCAGCAAAATATGCAGGCATGAACACAATGTCAGGCTTTTTAGCAATAAGTTCGGTAAGTTGAGCTGTAAAATCTTGGTCGCCGGAGCTATACTTCATTTCACTTACTACTTCACCGCCAACTTTGGTAAAAGCGCGCTTGAAGAAAGCAGAAAGGCCAACAGCATAGTCATTGGATACGTCCATGAGGATACCAGCTTTTTTAGCGCCTAATTTTTCAAAAGCATATTGTGCAGCGCCAAGCCCTTGATAAGGATCGATGAAACATGCGCGGAAATAGTATTTTTTACCTTGGGTCACGAGGGGGCTTGTGCAAGAAGTACCAACCACTGGGGTTTTGGCTTTTTCTGCAACTTCGCCACCGGCCATGGCCAAAGAAGATCCATAAGTGCCAATAATAGCAACTACTTTATCACGCTCAGTCAATCTTTTTACAGCATTGGCTGCTTCCACTTTATCGGACTTATTGTCCACTACAACCAATTCTACAGGGCGGCCCAAAATTTCAGGCATTTGCTTGTGAGCAAGTTGCACACCTTCTAATTCCAACTGCCCACCAAAGGCATTTTGTCCGGTAAGAGGTAAATATATCCCAATTTTAATAGGGTCTCCAGCAGCCATAACAGGACTTGCACCAAGGCTTAGCAAACCTAAAGCCAACCATAACGCGCATTTTGCAAATTTCATCAAGTATCTCCTCTAAAAAATTAAGATGTTGTGCAACAAAAGTTCTAAGCTTCGTTACGCCACAATGTAATATATCCATTTATGCAAAAACTAGCAAGCCTTTCCTAGATAATGTCTAGACGCGCCGGAGCAGCTTAAAT
>CAYJHU010000184.1:0-1086 GCA_964369655.1 uncultured Desulfovibrionaceae bacterium
CTGTCTCTATTTCTGCGTGTACAGAAAATTATATATTTAATTGCTATAATAATAAAAAAAGAGTTTCCCTAGGGGAAAACTCTTTTAAAAAATGTTTTGAGGATGAAACCTGAGGGAAACTTTTTTTCAAAAAAATTTCCTTCAAAAAAATATCTATTAACCTAGAGCGGCATCTTCATCCACAATCCAGATTAAGTCGCCGAAGGTTGGGCGAACCATTTGTGCTGGTAGGGTAGGGGGAGCAAGCAAATCTAGGGACTTTTGCAAGGCTTCGTGTTTTTCTTTTCCGGAAACAAGGAACATACAGCAGCGTGTATTATTAAGTACAGGCAAGGTAAGGGTTATGCGGTCTGCCTTGCGTTCGGGTACAAATTGATCAATACAGAGACGCTTTTTTTCCACAAGAGCAGGAGAGCCGGGGAAGATGGAACCTGTGTGCCCATCTTCAGCCATTCCGAGCAAAATAAAGTCAAAACGCGGGATTTCTGTTGGGGTTTTGAAATGGTCACGCAAGGTTTGCTCATAGTGAAGCGCAGCCTCAACGGGATCATTTTCACCGCGCATACGATAGTAATGTGTGGCTTGCACATGAGAAAGTAGCTCGCGCCGAGCCACGCCATAATTGCTGTCTGGGCTATCCGGGCCAACGCATCTTTCGTCTACCCAATAAATGGCAATCTTATCCCAAGGTAAGCGCTCAGCCCAGTCAGGGCTACTTAAGAGCTGGAAAAAGGGAATGGGGGTGTGTCCACCGGAAAGAGCGATGTTGAAGATTCCTCTTTCTTGGATGGCTTCCTCACACAGGGCGGCAAAAATATGCGCGGCGCGCTCGGCCATGGCGGCTTCGTGTTTGTGTACGTGCACCGAAAGATGTGTTGATCTGCTAATTTGTGACATTTTATTTCTCCATCAATATGACAGTATTATTTTTATTTATTATAAATATTGCGTGTTTGTTACACCGTTGTTGTTTTTATGCAAACTCAGCGTTTACCACAAGAGAGCTAGGATGGAAAGCGTAATTTTTTTGCTCTCATTTTTTTTCGTTTGAACTTTCTTTCGGTGAATTTGGTGCGGTCGCATCAG
>CAYJHU010000184.1:1186-3470 GCA_964369655.1 uncultured Desulfovibrionaceae bacterium
TGGCTTTGGCTCCTCTTTCTTTTCTGCTTCTTTAGATTTGATACGAGGAGTTTCTATAAAGCCAGCTTCTTTTTCTAGGAAGAGCACCTCTCCATTATCGAGAGTCATATATTGCGTAAGGGCTTCGCAGGTTATGCGTGAAGCATTCATGAGCATCTCTACTTGTTTTTCCCCTTCCTCTAAGTCCAAGGTGTAAGAATCTTCAAGGTTTGTACCCACGCGCAATTGCGATGCAGTATTAATGTCATGCTTATAGATAAGCTCTCCGCCGCTGGTATGGATAATAACCTTAGTATCAAAAGTTATGTTGCGGATGGTAAAGGGGCCATTATTATAGCCTCTTATGCGTACCGTGAGCAGTGGAGTTTTTTGGCCTGCGGGCTTATGTACAAAAGCGGTGCATGAGTCCAACTTAAATTGTTGATTCATGCGTTTTTTATCTTTGGCGCGCTTTAATTCATATTCTTTTTTTCTTGCTCTTTCGAGGTTCTTCTCTTCTTCTTGATACATTTTTATAAGGTCAGGCATGTTGATCAGGCGCACCATTTTCCACTGCGGAACTTGCTCTATCAAAAAATGTAAGGGGATTTCTTCATCCATTTCAGGGTGTTTAAAATTCACTGTGGCAATGGCGCCTTGCTTAGAAACTCCGCGCAAGGTAAATTTTCCGGTGATTTGTTCTGCAATGTCTTTTGGCAAAGGGAGTAAAGCTGTAGGGGGACCCTTTTTTTGCATGGGGCTAACGACTGGCTTTACGCCGCGGTTTTTCATGCTTTCAATGAAGATTTGTTCAATTTTATGCGCAAGTTCCGGAACTGTTTTTTCTTTTGGGGTGCTTAATTCGGAAACTGGGGGAGTCTCAAGAATTTTTTTGGCGGCATCTTCTGTAAGAGCGCGAAAATCCACAAGTGTTACAAGAGTAGCAAAATCGCCTGCCGTCATGGCAAGGTTGAGTTGCTCTACATATTCCTCGGGGGTTTGCTCTGCGGTAAGCATTTTCCAGCCCAAAAATCCGCCCCCACTGAGCAAAGCAACTAAAACACCTATGATAAGAAAGCGTTTTTTTATGATAAATTCTTTAAGAGACATGGT
The DNA here is from genome assembly GCA_964369655.1 of uncultured Desulfovibrionaceae bacterium. GTDB lineage: Bacteria > Desulfobacterota > Desulfovibrionia > Desulfovibrionales > Desulfovibrionaceae > CAYJAD01. The sequence goes on from CAYJHU010000184.1 coordinate 2,279, forward strand.
GTTTTCTCCTAAGCAGTAATGTTATGAATTATTTTCTTCTGAGTTTTCAATGCGTTTTATGCTTGAAGCTCTTTCCGCAATGACTTGCATTTCTTTTCTTTTTAGCGCTGTTCCCACCTTGAGAGCCGTACCGGTGAGGGGGATGCCGTCAGCAAAATTAAAACGCACCTGCATAAGCGCGCCAACAGGGCCAAGCATAACGGCTTCATTTATTTTTTTCGTGAGGCTTTTTTTGCCCCAGCTGGCTATGGGGCCAAGAAGCATTGAGCGTGTACTAATTTTTCCTGTTGGCGCAAGGGTGCGTAATGTATTACAAACATCTCTCCACGCATGCCAAGGGCTCTGTTGTAAAAAAGGCGGCAATGATTTTTTTGCGCATTTTGCTTGCATGCCTGCCATGGAAAAAGGATTTAAACCTTGAAATATTACCCCCTTAGCAGCAACACGCAAGGCTTCGCTCAGCATGGCATGCAAGGGGGGAAAGTCATGCTGTGTGGAAATATTTTCTTCCGCACTTATTGGGGGCAAAAAATTTAGCTCCACATAATCAAAGCTATTGTTGGCAAAGGGTAAATGGGCTAGAGCCGGTGCACGTAACATATGCATGTCTACCACCTGTTGCAATTGCGGCGGGGCCGTGTGCATAAAGTTTTCTTCAAGGCTCACAGCAGTCACCTCAAAGCCACTTTCCCACAAAAGCTCCAACACTTTCCAATGCGAACAATGAATTTGCAAAAAACTATGCCCGCGCCGAGGCCAATGTGAAAACATTTTTTTACTCAGGTGCAGGCTACACTCAAGCATATATTCTTGTTTATGGGCGTCCATAAAATTTATATACGTGAGAAGTGAGTGGCATGGCAAGTCATAATGCTTACAATATGTCTATACTCATTGTGCGTGGTAGGCTAATTTGGGAGGCTCTGCCTCCCAAACCCTCCGCCAAAGGGGTTTAACCCCTTTGGAAACCCTTGTGCGCTCTTTTCAACAAGTTGAAAAGAGCGTTTTATTTTTTTTGAAATAAATTAGCTTAAAATATGCACCGAGATTTAGAATTGTAATAATTTTTTATCGCAACGAAAAGTTTTTGGAAAAGGGTGGGGGGCTGGGGGAGGGAAAACCTTTTTACAAAAAGGGGTTACCACCCCCCAAAAAATTAAAAAATACTGTGTTAGCACCAAAATTTCCCAAA
>CAYJHU010000184.1:3480-5253 GCA_964369655.1 uncultured Desulfovibrionaceae bacterium
GGAACTTTTTTCAAAAAGTTCCCTCCCCCAGAAAATTTAGATTAGAATACCGTCAGTCTGCGTGAGCACAAAAATGTCCCATAGCAGGGGGATTTTCAAAGCAGAACAAATGTGCTAGAGGTGCTTGGATAAATTACATGCTTACAAAGCAAAGATGGAGAAAGATATGTCTAAGGTGAAAACACGTTTTGCCCCAAGTCCTACGGGGCATTTACATATTGGGGGAGCGCGCACGGCGCTTTTTTGTTGGCTTTTGGCGCGCCACTATGGGGGCGAGTTTTTTTTACGCATTGAAGACACAGATCTTGAACGCTCAAAACAAGAATATACCGACTCCATCCTAGCTTCCATGCGCTGGTTGGGGCTTGATTGGGAAGGCGAGCCCGTCTATCAAACCCAGCGCACAGCGGCTTATAATGAGGCTGTGGAAACCTTGCTTGCCAATGACCATGCCTATTGGTGCTCATGCACGCCGGAAGAAGTGGAAGCCATGCGCGAAGAAGCCCGCGCCAAGGGCTTAAAGCCTCGTTATAATGGTTGTTGTCGCGAAAAAAATGTAGGTCCGGGCCAAGGGCATTGTGTGCGCCTAAAAGCACCACAAGTGGGTAAGGTGAGCTTTGATGATTTGGTCAAAGGTCTCATTACCGTGGATGTCAACGAGCTTGACGATATGGTCATACGTCGTGCCGACGGCATGCCTACCTATAATATGGCTGTGGTGGTGGACGATAGCCACATGGGCATAACTCACGTCATGCGCGGGGATGATCATATCTCCAATACGCCACGCCAAATTCTTATTTATGAGGCGCTCAATTTGCCCTTGCCACGCTTTGGACACGTGCCCATGATTTTAGGGCCCGATCGCCAAAAGCTCTCCAAGCGTCATGGAGCACGCGCCACCATTGAATATGAGCAAGATGGACTCTTACCCGAAGCGCTGGTTAATTATCTTGTGCGCCTTGGTTGGTCGCATGGAGATCAGGAAATTTTTAGCCTTGAAGAATTGGTACAATTCTTTGACGGCACAAGCCTCAATGCCGCAGCATCTGCCTTTGACCCTGATAAATTACAATGGCTTAATGCCCACTATCTGCGAGGTCTCAGCCTTGAAGATTTAGCCAAGCGTACTGTCCCCTTTGTGCATGCCCTTGGTTATGACTATCAAACCGCTGATTCATTGCAAAAAATGGTAGGGCTTTTTCAGGAGCGCGCCGCAAACTTGGTGGAACTGGCCAAAGCCATGGAGCCACTTTTGATAAAAGCTGCTGATATGGTTTATGATGAAGCGGCGCTCAAAAAAGCACACAGCCTAGAGAGCACTGAAATTATAGAAAAACTCAGCAACTACTTTAATGAATTGACTGACTTTAGCGGCGAAAATATCGAAAAGGCCTTGAATGACTTTGTGACTGCCAATGAGCTGAAATTTAAGCAGGTAGGGCCGCCATTACGCGTGGCTTTGCTTGGCTATATGGGCGGGCCGCACTTACCGGAAGTCATGGCTGTACTCGGCAAAGAAGAAAGTCTTGATAGAATGGAGCGCTTTGCTAAGCAATAGTGAAGATTTGTTTTAATATTTTTTGGGAGGCGCTGCCTCCCAAACCCACCGCCAAAGGGGATAATCCCCTTTGGAAACCCTAATGCGCTCTATTTTAAGCAAGCTTAAAATAGAGCGGGTAGTATTCGTGAACGGGTAAGGCTAATTCGTATTTTTTTTAATTCTTAAACATTTTTGCAATGGACCACGCTAAATTATTTTCAAGAATAATT
>CAYJHU010000185.1:0-5245 GCA_964369655.1 uncultured Desulfovibrionaceae bacterium
CAAACACATATGCGTTCATAACTTGACAATATTTAAGCAAAAGCGGAAAATATTTTTAAGAGGTAGCCATGCATAAAATTTTTCCTAAAACTTGGGATGCACCGTGGAGCGACCGAAGACTTCCGCAAGCGCCAAGAGTTAATGATGTTCGCAGCCCTTGGGATCGCGATTACGCGCGTATAATCCATTCCGCTGCTTTTCGCCGTTTGCAATCAAAGACCCAAATTATTGACCTTGGCCAAAGTGATTTTTACCGCACGCGCCTAACGCATTCCTTAGAAGTTTCGCAAGTAAGCTATGGTATCTTGCACTTTCTTAAAGAAAAATATGAAAATACCCCCATTGCCGAAGCCTTACCTGACGCACGCTTGCTGGCGGCCATTTGCCTTGCCCACGACTTGGGTCATCCGCCCTATGGACATGGCGGCGAAACGGCACTAAATTTTTGCATGCGTGACTACGGCGGCTTTGAGGGAAATGGGCAAACCTTGCGCATTCTTTCATCCCTTGAGCAGTATACCGAAAAAAATGGCCTTAACCCTACGCGTCGCTTACTTTTTGGAGTTTTAAAATACCCCGGCGCATATTCTAAGCTCGTAAATCCTAAGGCTTATGGCACCCATGACAGCCATCCGCGTTGGCTTTTCCATGCGAAGGAGCAATTACCGCCCAAATGCTATCACGATGCGGAAAAGGATGTGATAGATTGGCTACTTGAGCCTCTGGGTGCGGCGCGCGAAGCTTTTTGCGCCTTTGAGGACAATTCTGCTTTAAATAAACATCATAAGACCTTACACAAATCGCTGGATGCTTCCATCATGGATATAGCCGATGATATTTCCTATGGCTTGCATGATCTTGAGGATTCCATTGCCATGGGCATGCTCACGCGTGAGGCATGGGAAGAATATATTGGAAAAGACAAGGAAAAGATATTTGAAAACTGTGGCTTAAGCTCTAAACAAGTGGCTGATGATATTTTTAGCTCTGTGGAATATCGGCGCAAAGAGCGCATTGGCGCCATGATTCATCATCTTATTTTACACACCTATATTGAAGAAAGCGGCATAGATAGCGACTGTCCGCTTATTTGTTATCGCGCTCGCTTTGAAGATGGCGCTAGGGCTTTGCAGGAGCTCATGGGGGCTTTGGTTTTTGACTTAATTATTTCTTCTTCCAATATTCAAATGTTTGAGTTTAAGGGAAGAAAAATTGTCACTGAATTATTTGATGTTTTTTCGGCCAATCCTGAGAAGCTTTTGCCCTTGGCAGTGCGCAAAAACTTTTTGGCACAGACTGACAAGTGCGCACAAATGCGTGTCTTATGTGACTATATTGCCTGCATGACTGATGCTACCGCAGCACGCCTGCATGAAAAGCTCTTTTTTGCGGGTAAGGGGTCTATCTTTGATAGGAATTAGTTTGATGCAAATATTTATCAAGCTTAGATAAAAGTTCATCAACATCAAGGGGTTTACCGAGGTGATCGTTAAGCCCGGCAGCTAAGCATTTATCCACATCTTCCTTAAAAACATTGGCGGTCAAGGCAATGATGGGTACGCTTTGCGCGTGCATACTGTCAAAGGCGCGGATATGTTTTGTGGCTTCATAGCCATCACGATGGGGCATATGAATATCCATGAGCACCACGTCAAATTCTTCGCCGCGCTCTCTCATTATATCGCATGCCATGATGCCGTCTTCGGCGCAGACAATTTCAATGCCGGTAAACTGCAAAATAGTGACAGCAATTTCTCTATTTATTTCAACATCTTCTACCAACAGAAGTTTAAAGCCTTTAAAGCGACCGGCATAGTCAACTTTGGGATTAAGTTCTATGGCTTCAATATGTTGTATATTGCCAAGACTGGAATTGATGCAATCTATAAGGCTTGATGGAAAGACCGGTTTTACAAGTGTGCTGGTAAGTTGGCACATTTGTTCAGCAGTTAAGGAATTTTGCGTTTTGGAAGAAACAAGTCCCACCACTGCAGGCATAGGTACAAGGCTCTCAACTTCTTTTAAAAGATGACAAGCGCTGGTGTCCGGCAAATTATTATCCATAAAAAACATATGGTAAGGTTGGTTCTTGTGCTGCGCCACAAGGCTCAAGGCTTCCGCGCCCGTTAAGGCCACGTCGCAATGAATGCCAAGATTTTTAATCATGCGTTGCAAAGATTGGCCCGCTAAGCGAACAGAATCAATAACTAAAATACGAATTTTTCCAGAGCTTGCTTGTAACATACCTGCACTAATGGGATTACCTTTTTGTGCAGGTATGGAAAAAGTAAAGGTAGTGCCCTGCTCAAGCTCCGATTCCATGCTAATATCACCGCCAAGCATCTCCACAATGCGCTTAGAAATCACAAGCCCAAGGCCGGTTCCTCCAAATTTGCGCGTGATACTACTATCAGCCTGCGTAAATGGCGTAAACATACGCTCTTGTTGCTCTTTAGACATGCCTATGCCCGTATCAGAAACACTGACTTCAAGCTTGCACAATGCTTCTGAAACATCCTTGCACTCAGCTTTAAGGGTGATATTTCCATTTTCAGGAGTGAATTTCACCGCATTGGAAAGAAAATTTGTAATAACTTGTGCAAGTCTTTGCTCATCGGAAATAATCATCCAAGGCACAATATTGCCAATGGCAACAATGAAGTTTTGACGCTTACTTTCTACAGTGAAGTTCACCACATTCACCACACGCATGAGCATCTTTTCAAGGTTAAATTCCGTCATGGAAAGATCAAATTTATTGGCCTCAATCTTGGACATATCCAAAATATCGTTAATAACTCCAAGCAAATGGGTTGAGGCTTCGCTAATGCGATTGAAGCAATAGTCTTTTCTTTCGAGGGAGGTTGCATCGTTGCCAATGCTGGTCATACCAATAATGGCATTTAGAGGCGTGCGGATTTCATGGCTCATATTGGCAAGAAAATTGGACTTGGCAAAGCTTGCCCGCTCTGCTTCTTCCTTGGCCTTGATAATATCTGTCATATCAAGGAAGGTTGCCACAGCCCCCATGCATTCTCCCTTATCACTTTGTAAAGGAGAAAAGTTTACTGAAAAATAAATCGTTCTTTCTTTGTGCGTGATGCTTTTGTTCAAGCTAATGGACACGCCTTTATTAAGGCATTGCACAAAAAAATCATTGGCATCGGCGGCATTGTCTTTACCAAGTAAGAGTTCAAAAATTTCAGTATATTCTAAGCCTTCAAGCAAGGCCATATGCTCAATATCAGCATAATCAATAAATTTGTGCGTCCCGTAAACAAAGACAGCTTCACTATCAAAAACAAGTATAATTTCGGCGGCAGAAGTTAAAAGCAATTGCAAATAGATATCTTGCTTTTCCCTTTCTTTAAGGAGGGTTTCAGTGACGCTTTTGCTGGCATCGCTGGCAAGTCTTGCGCGCTCAAGCATACTGACAAAAGAAGCGTTTTGTCTGGTAAGGCGCTTAATTTCTTTTTGTAATTGTACTATTTCTTCAGTCATGAACACTTAAACCCTAAGCTAACTTTGTTTGAACATGCAAACGGTAAAGGAAAAATTATGAAAGCGATTTTGCAGTTCACCGCCAACCAACTGGGCGGGGCAAATCTCGCCACGTGCGTATATTTGCTGATATGGCAAAGTATTATTTATAATTTCAAGGGCTTTTTCACCTTCACCCAAGGGAGATGCACCTAAAATAACTGAACGTCCGGCACAACCAACAACCAACACACCTGAAATGTTTTCTTTACTACTTTCAATATGATCAAGAACTTTTTGTGCCCCATCCAAAACCCCTTCTGGGGTCTGCAAGCCAAGATTAATGGAAGCCCCTTCCGGCATTTCGCCTCCAAAGAGGGCATAGCCTTCCGGCGTAAATTCTAAAAATTCTCGTGCAAGCACGGGGCCGCCATCTTTATAATCCACAAGAAATGGCACAAGCGCACTACTCGCTTCCCATGCTGAAACCGAAAGCCCAAAACTTGCTAAATATTCTGCCACTGGCATATTATTCACCGTGTGCACTATGGTGCCATTGGCAGAGGTGATGATGCTTTCTTTGTAGCGAATATTGTTCGGCTCAAGAGAGGCAAACATAAACTCTGCTTGCAAAGGCTCAGTCATACACAGCAATGCAACCCTTCGCTTGGCGCATTGCCCATTATGGATAACATAAGTCTCGCTGGCCTTGGCGGTATGATCACTGGCAAGACCACCAAAAAGCGGGGAATGTCCAATGACCTCACTCACGCAATCCGTGATTATTTGTCCGTTAAGTTTATGAGAAAAGGGAGCGCATAGGTAAGTTAAGGCTGGTTTTTCAGAATTTAAGGCTAGTTCATTTTGAATGTTACCGTAGGCTTTGGCAATGGCTTCTTTATAAAATTCATCATCCATGCCATGGTCAAAAAGCGGTTCAGAAAGGGCAGTTGCAAAGCGAACTTCATCATCCATAAGCAAAACAAAAGTTAAAACATCAATGCCTACTTCGCCATCGCCGCAAGCAGCAAGGCATGTCATGCCAACGACATCAAAAGGCATAGCCTCACAAAGAGCGTTCACTACCCCCGAAGAAACAGCATCTGCATGTGTACTTAAAATACCCACTGCGTGATTTTTTTTTGACTTTTGCAAAATATCAGCGGGGAGAGCCTTTAATATATCTTCTACCGCCAACTTTGGATCATCAATTTCGTAGCTGTGCGCTACATACATCTGCATTGCTAAACCCTTAATAAAAACCGAAAAAATAAACTCAATTAGAAATACGTACCAATAACCTTCAGTGGACACTTACATATTCCTTGTATACTGTCAATACGTAAAAGACTTTTTTAGAATATAAACTCTAGAGCAAAATTTTTATAAAAACCTAAATACGAATTGCCAAATATAACTTCCATAACCCCCTATCACTCAAAACTTTTTTGAGTAATTTTATCTAGCAAAACTACTTCACTACAAAGGAATAAAGACCGCATCACTAAAATTTTAGATATTTTTTTCTTTCCAATTTCGTGATATTTTGATATATGCAAAAAATTGCAAATTTTCATAGAAAATTTAACCATAAATAAGGAAGGAACTCTTGCAAAAGCGCTATACCCTCGTAATCATTTTCGCAGTTATTCTTGTAGCTGTCGTCGGCGTTGGTTACCTTATCCCCGAAACAAAGCCCAAAGAGCCTCAACGTATTTTACTTGAAAATGCAGGCGGTAAGGTTGTTTTTAATCACCAAAAACAT
>CAYJHU010000186.1:0-5220 GCA_964369655.1 uncultured Desulfovibrionaceae bacterium
AAACTAGCGTTTATGCTTCTAGAGACCCTGCATAATGAATTATGCAGAGGTCTCAGTTCTGTCAAATGCCCGTAAAATATCTTTGTTTATCCTGCCTCGTGCTTTTAGCGTTGAGCCGTAAGACAAATAAGCAAAGCCCCACTGGCTAAATGCAGGCGTAAAGGGGAAACACGAAGTGTTCATGGTACCACTTTACCAGTCCTGCCTTCTTGCTTGCTCTCATTTTAGGGAAACAATATCAAAAAAACACATAGCGTAAAAAAAGTTTCCCCTCCCAAAAAAATCATCAAATTTTATTTTTTTCGCATACCATTTTCTACATCCACATCTTTTGGCGGCTTGAAGGAAAAGGTATTTTTGGGAAAGGTCACATTGGTTTGCACTGCTGTAAAGTGCAAGGTATTACTATTTCCGTAAAAATCAATAATACTTGCTTTACGAATAATGTTATTTTTATCCACCCAGATGGAGGCTTCAACCATTTGTGGCGTGGGGTCGTTGGGATAAAGATGTAACTTGGTATAACCTGCATCCTTGCCCATATTTTTTACAGAAAAATCCTTATTAAGCTGAGCTTGACCGGTGATAACCTGCACGAGCGGGCGCGAACCTTCGACGATGTCGGGGGTGTATTTGTAGGCTACCTCTTCGTCAGGTAAGTAATTCCAGACTATTTTACTGCCTATGAGTAAAAGCTCGGGATTAGGTTCCTTGGTCTCCCAGCGTACAAGGAAGGGCTTTTGAAAAAAAAGCGTGCCCGTTCTTTTTTGCACAGAACCACTTTCTTTGTGGTCAAGGGTTTGCTGAAATGTTGTTTTAATCGTCTTGATTTCTTTATATTTCTTTTGAATTTCTGCTTCAAGGGACGCGGCATGAACTGCCGGCGTGTGACTAAAAAAACTTAAACATATGAGTAAAAATAAAAATCTATACATAAACACCTCAAATTATCTTAATAATGTTCGTGGCTTGCTACCATCAGCCGGACCAATGATACCATCTTGCTCCAGCTGTTCCACAAGTACGGCAGCCTTGTTAAAACCAATCTTAAAACGTCGCTGCACGAGGGAGATGGACACCTTTCCTTGTTCTTCCACAAAGGCACGCACTTGTCCATAGAGCGCATCACCGCTCACATCGGTGTTAATTTCACTTTTAACAGTATTTTGCTCTTCGCCCCAAGCAGAAAAGTCTACTTTATAGGCAGGCGGCGCTTGCTTTTTCCAGTGTTCAACCACGGCTTGCACTTCTTCATCGTGCACGAAAGGACCATGCAAGCGCATAAGTTTGCCACCGCTGGGTTTATAGAGCATATCGCCCTTACCCAGTAAATGCTCGGCACCCACCATATCTAAAATGGTGCGCGAATCGTGCTTGCTGGTAACCTGAAAAGAAATACGGCAAGGGAAGTTTGCCTTAATTATGCCTGTGACCACGTCCACGCTGGGGCGCTGGGTGGCAAGAATCATATGAATGCCCGCCGCCCGTGCCAGCTGCGCAAGGCGCACAATGCTGGTTTCTACCTCGCGCGCTGCAGTAAGCATCAAGTCGGCAAGCTCATCAATAATAATAACAAGATATGGCAATGGCTCAAGGTCGGCAAGCTCAGGCTTTCTTTCCTCAGGGGATTTTTTAAGTAGCTCGCGCACCTTTTGGTTATAACTAATAATATTACGCACGCCCATCCGCGCCATGCCTTCATAGCGCTTATCCATTTCGTGGACGGCCCATTCAAGGGCGGTTTTGGCATGTTGCATTTCTGTGACTACTGGGTGCACTAAGTGTGGTAAATCAGCATAAACAGCCATTTCTATGCGCTTGGGATCAATGAGTAAAAGCTGCATATCATCGGGCTGATTGGTATACAACAAACTGAGCAAAATAGTATTAAGCCCAACGCTCTTCCCTGCGCCTGTTGCCCCTGCCACCAAGAGGTGCGGCATTTTAGAAAGCTCTGAAACAAAAGGCTTTCCGGCAATATTTTTGCCAAGCACCATATTCAGGGGGCCGCCGGCAGTGCTAAAGGCTGATGATTGCAATATTTCCCTAAAGTTCACCATATCTCGTATATCATTGGGAATTTCAATACCTACGGTATCAGAACCAGGGATGGGCGCTTGAATACGAATGGATATGGCCTTAAGTGCAAGGGCTATATCATCGTTAAGATTAGAAATTTTATTTACGCGCGTGCCTGCCGCCGGACGAATTTCATACATGGTGACCACAGGACCGGGGGTAATACGCACAAGCTCCCCTTGAATGCCAAAATTCGCCAAGCACCCCACTAGCGCTTGCCCTTTTTGCTCCATTTCATGGCGAGCTTTGGGCGAACCTTGAGATGGCTCTTGCAAAATTGTCATAGGCGGAAAAGCATAGTTCATTTTTTCTATTACTTTAGGGGGAGCAGCAGGAGCTTCTTCTGCTTCTTCAGAAATTTGTACTTTTGCTTGCTTTGGCGCAGTAACTTGCGGCTCGGGCTCTGCTTCTTCCGGAATGATAATACTATTCATAATATTATCATTTCTTGTATAATCATCAGTAATATTAGATGGTTCATCTTTATATTGCGCCTGCACGACACTAATATTTGGGTCATCATAATTATGGACAGGTTCCACATCATAAATTTCCGGCATGGCTTCAGGCTTGGGCTTGGCGGCAAATTTTTTCCCAAAATTGCTTATACTTGAACATAAAGATTGAAAATTTGGGCGCGGGGGCAAAAAGCGACGCAAACCTTTTTTCGCCTTAGAATCTTGCTCAGTTTGCTCATCATATGTGCTAATTTCGACTTTTTTTGCTTTACTGTCTTTTGAATCATCGGTTTTTTGCGGAAGCGCAAGTTGCGGAATATTCTTGAGCCGAGCAGAACAAAAGCTTTGCACTTTCTTATATAAATTTGCCCAAGAAATTCCAAAGGAAAGCTGTGTGGCCATGGTGAAAAGGAATAACCACAAAATAACAGAGCCCCAAGGACTCAAAAGGCGCGTAGCATGAGTGAAAAGCGTTGTGCCCACCATGCCGCCGCCGTGAATATTGCCTAATTCAATATTCCAAGCCGCCCCAAGAAAGAGCAAGCATAAAGTTAGCAAAAAATATCCAAGCCAGCGCCACCACAAAAGCTCGTACATGGGCATAATGCAGGCCACGCCTACGGCGCCAAAAACAAGCGGCCAAATATAGGCCGCAATGCCAAAAACATCGCTTAAAAAGCCGGAAATATAGGCACCCAAAAGACCCGCAGAATTTTGTACCACATGCGACTTGCTGGTGATATGATTGAGGCTTGGGTCTACGGGAGAGTGCGTGACCAAACTTAGGAGAACAAAAAGCCCCCAAAAGACGAGAAAAAACCCCGAAAATTCACGAGCTATTTTACGTGCGTCCGTAGCAGTACCCTCCCAAAAAGACAGCGGGGGAAATGAATCCCCCCATATTTTTACTCGCGACCAAGATATTCCTTAGTGCGTGTATCTACCTTAACTTTATTGCCTTCATTAACAAAAAGCGGCACTTGAATCACAAGTCCGGTTTCCAAGGTGGCAGGCTTTGTGACGTTACTTACTGTATCACCCTTGGCACCAGGCTCAGTTTGGACAACTTCCAAAACAAGGGAAACGGGAATATCAATATCAAGTGGGCTACCATTATATAAAAGCACTCGACATTCTTGACCATCTTTCAAAAAGCCGGCTTTTCCGTCGGTGGCTTCTGCCTTCATTTGAATTTGCTCATAGCTGGTCATATCCATGAAAACAAGCTCGTCACCTTCATGATACAAAAATTGCATATCGCGTGTTTCAAGGTCAGGACGATTCACCTTTTCGCCGGAACGGAAAGTGTTATCAACGATGCGGCCGTTCAAAATATTGCGTAATTTTGTGCGCACCATGGCTCCGCCCTTGCCGGGCTTAAAGTGCTGAAAATCTACTATTTCAAAGGGGGTTCCATCTATCTCGATTTTAAGCCCTCTTCTAAAGTCAGTGGTTGAATACATATTTACTCCTTATGTAACATTATGTGCTAGACAAAAGCGCCTGAACGCCAAGTGCATAGCTCTTTAATCCAAAACCTGAAATAATTCCAATCACATGCGGCGCCAAAAGACTGGTATGACGAATACTTTCCTTGCGCGCATGCACATTGCTCACATGCACCTCAACACAAGGAATGCCAATCCAAGCCAGACAATCTGCCAAAGCAAGGCTGGTATGCGTAAAAGCACCAGCGTTTAGCACAATGCCGTCTATACCTTCTTCGCGTGCTTTTTCAAGCCTATCAATAAGTTCACCCTCATGATTTGATTGAAAAAAATGCAATTGAACTTCCTTTGCGCGGGCCTGCAAAAGCTCTTGCACATAAGCGGGAATAGCATCAAGGCCTTCAGTGCCATAAATATGTGGCTCTCGCTTACCAAGAGCACGTAAATTAGGCCCGTTCATTATTAAAATTTGTCGCATGAATTCACCATTTGCAATTTATCAAAACTCAGTATACTGCTATATACGAAAGGCAAAAATATTTACTTATTCAGCATTCCTTGTCAAGTTAAAGTGTATGCGAATTTTTAGATACTAACTCAATGCTTGGAAGGTTTAACAATAGCCCTCCACTCACAAAGAGAGAAAATATATGCACTCCGAACTTATTTTAGAAACCACAGCCTATACATTTGAGCAAATCATCAATCACGATAAGACACAAATTGCCCTTGCGGGTCGCTCTAATGTGGGTAAATCTTCCTTGGTAAATGCCCTTGCTGGCAGAAAGTCCCTTGCAAAAATCAGCGCTACACCTGGCAAAACCCGCTCGCTTAATTTTTATCACGTTGTGCCAGAAGATTTTTATGTGGTGGATTTACCGGGCTATGGCTATGCGCGTTGTAGCAAGGAAGAGCGTAACGCTTGGGGCAAACTCATGCAACGTTACTTACTAAGCTGTCAATCATTACGAGCTCTTGCCGTATTACTTGATTGTCGCTTACCACCGCAAAAAATTGACCTACAATTGGTAGAATTTGCCCAAGGAAACAATATTCCGCTTTTGCCCGTTTTAACCAAGGCCGACAAATGCAAACTGCGTGAGCGCCACGAAAAGCAAAAAATGTGGGCAGGTTACTTACGCGGCGTCGTGCCTATTGTCACATCATCTTCAAGCAGGCTTGGGCTTGATTCTTTATGGCAAGCCTTTAGAGATGTAGCAAACGAAGAAATATAA
>CAYJHU010000187.1:0-5216 GCA_964369655.1 uncultured Desulfovibrionaceae bacterium
TTCTAAAATTTTACTTGCAAAGTTATATTTGAAAATAATTGTGCAGAGGTCTCGATAATAGGGATGATAAGCCGACTGTAATAATTTAAATATACTTTTTACAGATGAGGATTAGTTATGGATTTTATTCTTAAGGGTAATATATATTACGCAAAATCAAAGTTTTCGCTAGAAATACACGAAAATTCATATCTTATATGTGTAAATGGAAAAAGTCTTGGGGTTTTTGATGCAATTCCTGATAAATATAAAGACCTTAAAGTCTTTGATTATACTGACAAAAGCATTCTCCCCGGACTTGTTGATTTGCATATTCATGCGCCGCAGTACGCTTTTAGGGCTCTTGGTTTGGATAATCGCCTTATTGAGTGGCTTAATTTGCAAGTTTATACGGAAGAGAGTAAATTTTCTGACTTAAAGTATGCAGAAAAAGCATACAGCTATTTTGTTGCAAGCCTAAAAAGAAGTGCGACTACAAGGGCTTGCATCTTTGCCACAGCCCACAAAGAAGCAACTCTCTTGCTCATGAATATGCTAGAGCAGGCTGGGCTATCGGCTTATGTGGGCAAAATAAATATGGATAGGAATGCTCCGCCTGAACTAATGGAAAAAAGCAGCGATTACTCAGCTAACGAAACGGTTGCTTGGATTGAGCAGTGTGGCCATTTAAATGCGGTAAAACCGATTTTGACGCCGCGCTTTATTCCCTCATGTACCGATGATTTACTTTATAAATTGAGGGATATTTTCGAAAAATATGGCTTGCCTTTGCAATCACATCTTTCGGAAAATACAAAGGAAATCGAATGGGTGAGTGAGCTTTGCCCAGAGGCTAAGTTTTATGGTGATGCTTATAATCGCTTTAAATTATTTGGCAATGACATACCTACAATTATGGCGCATTGCGTGCATTCAAGTCATGCCGAGGTTGAGCTTCTTAAAAAAAATAAGGTGTTTGTTGCACATTGTCCGCAGTCAAATACCAATTTGTCTTCAGGCATCGCTCCCATCAAGCATTATTTGAATCAAGGCCTTTTGGTCGGGCTTGGGAGTGATGTGGCTGGTGGTAGTTCCGTATCCATTTTTAGAGCCATGGTGGATGCCATTCAAGTGTCAAAATTACGAAATATTCTAGTGGATAGCAGCGTGCAAGCACTGACTGTTCAGGAAGCATTTTATTTGGGAACCAAGGGGGGCGGCTCCTTTTTTGGTAATGTAGGGAGTTTTGAGGCTGGCTATGAATTTGATGCCATTGTCCTTGATGATGAAAAAAAGCTTCATCCACAAGCGCTTACGCCTTATCAGCGTCTTGAAAGGATACTGTATTTAAGCGAGGACAAATATATAATTGCCAAATTTGTTAGAGGAAACAAATTGTTTTGATGAGCAGTATATGAGGTTAATGCTTGTAGTGAAGGGGGAGGGCGTAGTATTTTCTTTTTAGGATGGATTTTTGTGATGTAATTCTCGTGGCTTATAAAATTATTATAAAATATCGTGCATTTAGTCTTGGCCTTGAAAATAGTCCCTTGTAAAGAACTTACTCCCATGTTAAATATCTTTTTTTGTGTGTTCCTAAAAAATAATGTGTATCAGACGTGTTTTTCAGCACCGGCAACTTTGGGAAAAATCTAAGGACATAGGATTCTTTTTTTATATGTCTAGATTACTTCTAGAGAAAGTCTAACACCCCATAATTAAGTCTAGAATTCTTCTATAGTTATTTTAGATTATTGATTAAGTCTTTGAATTAAAATGTTTTTATTTATAGACTGTAATTTTGAGAAGTTATCAGCTTTTATTTTTTTTGGTGTTGACACGCTAAATCAATTTGGGCACATTTGTGTACGACGCTTTAGGTAGCCAAACTGCCTTATTATATTGTAGCAAAGTTTTTTTACACTTGCCTTCTAAAACTCTTATTTTTAAGAGTTTTTTGCATGAAAGTCAATTGATATATTTATAAACATCCAACATAGTGGGACATTATGCTTTTTACCATTGCCAAAAGAGATGGAAGCCGCGCAGCCTTTGATTCAACAAAAATCTTTCAAGCTGTGAGTAAGGCTAATAAGGCCGTATGCGCTGAAAATAGTGACTCTGAAGAGATTATGTCATCCACTGACTTAGCCTTTCTTACTGAAAAAGTAACTCAGAAGATTATGGCTAAAGAACTGCATACTGTGGAGGAAATCCAAGATGTAGTTGAAGAAATGCTTATTCGCTTTGGTTATGCAAAAACCGGCAAGGCCTATATTCTTTATCGTCATGAGCATGCCAAAATTCGCCATGCGGAAGGCTCGCTCATGGATATTTATAAGACTCTCACTTGGTCTCCAGCCGTGGAAGAAGATATTAAGCGCGAAAATGCTAATATTGACGGTGATACAGCCATGGGCACCATGTTGCGCTATGGTTCAGAAGGCGCAAAATACTTTGTGGATAATCACATCCTCCCAAGCGATATTTCCGCCGCCCATAGTAGTGGCGATATCCATATCCATGATAAAGATTTTTACATGCTTACCCAAACCTGTTGCCAAATTGACCTTATAAATCTTTTCCGCAATGGTTTTTCCACAGGGCATGGGCATTTGCGCGAGCCAAATTCTATCGAAAGTTATGCTTCATTGGCTTGCATTGCAATTCAGGCCAATCAAAATGAAATGCATGGCGGACAAAGTGTACCGGCCTTTGATTTTTCTATGGCTGAAGGGGTGGCAAAAACCTTTGCCAACGAATATCGCAAAAGCTTTGCTAACTATTTGCAAATTGCGCATGATGTGCAAGGGGTGGACCTTCAAAGCCTTGGCATAGCCGACAGCGGTATTTTACTTGAAAGCTTAAAAACTCCCATTACCATTTCAAATATGCGTGCTTTAGAAGAAGAATTGCAAAAAATTCTTCCCGACTCTTTGCGCCCTCTTTTGCTCAAAGCTCACAGCTATGCCGAAAAAGAAGCGCATAAATCTACCGAAAGACGTTGCTATCAGTCCATGGAAGCCTTTGTGCATAACCTTAATACCATGAACTCAAGAGCCGGCGCGCAAGTACCTTTTTCGTCTATCAACTACGGCACCGACATTTCTCCCGAAGGACGAATGGCCGTAAAAAATCTGCTCCTTGCCACCAAAGCCGGACTTGGCAATGGTGAAACATCAATCTTTCCGGTGCAAATTTTTAAGGTGAAGGAAGGGGTTAACTTTAATCCGGAAGATCCCAACTATGATCTTTTCAAGCTGGCCATGGAAACTTCAGCCATGCGTCTGTTCCCCAACTTTAGCTTTCTTGATGCGCCATTTAATTTGCACTTTTACAAAGAAAATGACTATAATAGCGAAGTTGGTTACATGGGTTGCCGCACGCGCGTTCTTGGCAATGTTTATGATAAAGAGCGCCAAGTTACCTGCGGACGCGGTAATTTAAGCTTTACTTCCATAAACTTACCTCGCCTTGCCATGCAGGCTCAAGGCAATGTGGGCACTTTTTTTGCCCTGCTCGAAGAGTGCATGGATCTAGTGTACAGACAGCTTTTGCATCGCCTTAAAATTCAAGGGGCCAAAAAGGTTCGTAACTATCCCTTCCTTATGGGGCAGGGCATTTGGCTTGATTCAGAAAAGCTAAATTGGGATGATGAGCTGGAAGAAATTCTTAAGCATGGCACCCTGACCCTTGGTTTCATCGGTCTTGCCGAAACGCTTATTGTCCTTACAGGTAAGCATCACGGCGAAAGTGAAGAGTCTCAAGAACTTGGCATCCGTATTATCTCGTATATGCGTAAAAATATTGATGAAAAAGCCGCAGAGACTGGCTTGAACTTTACCCTTATTGCCACTCCAGCAGAAGGGTTGAGCGGCCGCTTTGTGGGCCTTGATAAACATAAATTTGGTATAATTCCTCGCGTAACAGATAGAGATTATTATACAAATTCTTTCCATATTCCTGTGTATTACGAGATTCCTGCTTTTAAGAAAATTCAGCTGGAAGCGCCATATCATGCTTTTACCAATGCCGGACACATTACCTATGTGGAGCTTGATGGTGATACCAGCAAAAACCTTGAAGCATTTGAGTCTATTATTCGCTATATGCACTCTCAAGGTGTGGGCTACGGCTCTATCAATCACCCGCTGGATCGCGATCCGGTATGTGGATATGTGGGCGTTATTGGCGAAGTGTGCCCACGCTGCGGACGACGTGAAAATGAGCCCGTGGATAAAAATAAAATTGACGCCATAAGACGCAAGCATTCGCTTAAACCCTATACGGGGGAAACAGCGCAAGATACGTTCAAGAACGTTTAACCACTTGGAGGTTACTACCATGATTTATTGCAAAACTGACACAGAAACTACCACCACCTATACTGTTGTGGGCGCCAACGTTCCTTTTGAGCGTACGCGTCGCATCACAGGCTATCTTGTGGGTACCCTTGATCGTTTTAACAATGCTAAAAAATCTGAGGAGCGCGATAGAGTCAAGCATGCCTAGTGCTTCCTTATCAAGTTCAAGCGATGTAATTCGCTTGCATGGCGTAGCCCCGGAATCCATCGTTGATGGGCCGGGGTTGCGTTACGCCATTTTTTCCCAAGGGTGCAAACATAATTGCCCCGGCTGTCATAATCCAGAAAGCCACGACTTGTGCGCAGGCTATACCCAAAGCATTGAGAGTATCTATACCGATATTCTTACAAATCCTATTCTCACAGGCGTCACATTTTCCGGCGGTGAGCCCTTTTTACAAGCGCAAGCTTTTTGCACCTTAGGCCGCTTGCTGACGCAAAAAAAATTACCTATCCTTACTTTTACAGGTTATACACTAGAACAATTAGAGCGTCTTGCGCAAAAAGACTTTCATGTAGCTGAGCTGCTAAATTTAAGCTCTATGCTCGTTGATGGCCCCTTTATGCAAGATTTGCGTGATGAAAATTTACGTTTTTGTGGCTCTTCCAACCAGCGGTTTTGGAGCAAAAAAGACGGAAATTGGTTTGTAAATAAGATGTATACCTACGTCAATAACTCGCTTATGAGTGCCTAAAGCTCTTTGCTTAATGCCCTATAAAAACTTTTTTCTGTATTGAAACAGTGTTAATTTAGGGGAGATTGGTGCCCTTATTCTTGTTTGTTACATAAAGCCATCGAATAATAACTCTCGACTATTAAATTCTTTTAACTAAACTTCAGCTCAGTGAGCATGCTAAAAAGTAGTACATAGT
>CAYJHU010000188.1:0-5182 GCA_964369655.1 uncultured Desulfovibrionaceae bacterium
AAAAAAAGAGTAGCACCACGGCATGCAATACCCAAAATCAGAAGCCAGAGCAGAAATTGCCCGCTTAAGTGCGCTTATAGAAGCGCATAACTACAGCTATCATACCCTTGATGCGCCAACCATCAGCGATGCAGAGTATGACGCTCTTTTTGCTGAGCTTTTAGCCTGGGAAGAGCATTATCCGGAATATCGCTTACCAAACTCGCCCAGCCTACGCATTGGGGGAGGAGTCTTATCTGAGCTTGAAAAAATGGCACACAGCCAGCGCATGTATGGCCTTGATAATATTTTTAGCGAAAGTGAATGGCATGACTGGCAAAAGAAGATCCAGCGCGCTTTACCAGCAGCTACGCAAGGCTACGGCGAGTTTTATATTGACCCAAAGCTTGACGGGCTAGCCCTTGAGCTAATTTATGAGCATGGGGTGCTGAGTACAGCACTAACCAGAGGTGATGGAGAAATTGGTGAGGTTGTCACTGAGGCTGTGCGCACTATCAACAATATCCCCTTAAAACTTCAGACAAAAGATATCCCTGCTCGCTTAGAAGTGCGCGGCGAAGTGGTTATTTATAAAGATGACTTTGCAAAACTCAATGCCGAGCAAGAAAAAAAAGGGCAAAAAGTCTTTGCTAATCCACGCAATGCCGCCGCCGGCTCCATCCGTCAGCTGGACACTGCCGTCACAGCTAAGCGCCCTCTGCGCTTTTTTGCCTATGGGGTGGGAGCAATTGAGCATGCAGAGCAAAGGGACAGCGATTTTCCTGTATTTTTTAAGACATATAAAAATTTAATGCTCGCCTTACAAGAATTTGGATTTCAAACTCCCCCTAGTGGCAAGCCCTGCCTTGCTGAGGAGCTTATGTCTTTTATTGAAAAATTACACGCGCAAAGGGAAGATTTTCCCATGGAAATTGACGGCGCTGTCATTAAACTCAATGACATACGCTTGCAAGAAAAGCTGGGCTTCACGGCTAGAGCGCCGCGTTTTGCCGTGGCCTATAAATTTCCTGCGGCGCAAGTGCACACAAAGTTAATAAATATTGAAATTCAGGTGGGGCGCACGGGCGCTTTAACGCCGGTGGGAATTTTGGAACCGGTACGCGTGGGCGGAGTTTTGGTGTCCAAAGCCACCTTGCACAATGAGGATGAAATCAGCGCTAAAGACGTGCGCATTGGCGATACGGTCATTGTGCAAAGGGCGGGGGATGTTATCCCTGAAATTGTAGGGCCGGTGCTGAGTGAACGAGCGAACGATGCAGTTCATTATGTCTTTCCGCATGTTTGCCCTGTCTGCCATGAAGAGGCCAGCCGAGAAGAAGGCCAAGCCGCGTGGCGCTGCATTAATATTTCGTGCCCGGCCATGCGCATGCAAAGCATTAAGCATTTTGTATCTAAGGGCGGACTTGATATTCAGGGCGTTGGGCAAAAATGGATTGAGCAATTGGTTGACGCCAAAAGAGTGCAAAACCCTGTGGATTTATTTACTCTGACAGTAGAAGAGCTTTTGCAATTTGAACGCATGGGCGAGGTGCTTGCGCAAAAATTTGTAGATGCCTTTGCCCTTGCTAAGCAAAAAGCCACTTTAGCACGCTTTATCAACGCCCTTGGCATTCGCCATGTGGGTGAACAAACGGCAAAGGTTTTAGCAAAACACTATAAAAATATCGATGACATAGCCAAGGCTTGGGATACGGAACTTATGGCACTTCCGGACATTGGCCCTGAGGTTGCCTCGAGCATTCAAGCCTACTTTCACAGCGAAAGCAACAAGGCTTTATTGCAAAAATTCAAAGAGATAGGACTTGACCCACAGGCGGTTACTACGCAAAATAACGCAGAAGCCCAGCCAGACCAAAGTTTACCGCTCTTTGGAAAAAAAGTTCTTTTTACCGGCACATTAAGTATGCCACGCCAAGAAGCCGCGCTTTTGGCAGAAAAAGCCGGCGCCGAGGTCTTATCAAGTTTTGGTAAAAAATTGGATTACCTTATTGCGGGCGAAAAGGCCGGCTCCAAAAAAGCAAAAGCAGAGCAATTAGGCATAAGCATTATAGATGAGGCTGAATTTATTCGTCTTTGTGCTGAAAAAAAATCAAACAATACACAAAAAAATATTATTAGCAATGAGCAAGGCTCTTTGTTGTAACTTTTAATCAAAAGGACATAGCTATGAATCTTCCTATTATTATTTCAGGGGCATGTGGCCGCATGGGCAGAACACTTATTGAGCAAGTTCAGCGTGACCCGCAGTGTACATTGGTGGGACTGTTAGAGCACAAAGATTGCAAAGCCACCATAGCCGAGGCGCCTTGCCCTGTCTCAACCTCTGCCGAGGAGCTTTTACAACAATCTCCGGGTGCTACCATTATCGACTTCACCTCACCGGAAGCCTCCATCCCCCTATCTTGTATTGCCGCACAATACGGAAACCCTATGGTTATCGGCACCACAGGCTTAACTGAAGAGCAAGCCCTCACCTTAAGCCAAAGTGCTGAAAAAACTCCCATAGCTTGGGGGCCAAACATGAGCATCGGCGTTAACGTGCTCTACAGAATCCTCCCACAGCTCGTTAAAATGCTGGGTGAAGACTATGACATTGAAATGGTTGAGTTACATCACAGCCGCAAAAAAGACTCCCCTTCCGGCACAGCGCTTAAGCTGGCAGAATATCTTGCCGAAGCCAGAAATTGGGCTCTGAAGGACGTTGCCAACTATCACCGTGAAGGCATCATCGGTGAGCGCCCAAAGGATGAGCTTGGCATACAAACCATTCGCGGCGGCGATGTGGTGGGCGTGCACAATATGTATTTTCTTGGTGATGGTGAGCGCATTGAAATTTCGCATCAGGCTCACTCGCGTCAAACCTTTGCCGTGGGCGCCATTCGTGTTGCAAAATGGCTTGCAAACCAAAACCCCGGACACTTGTATACCATGCAGGATATTTTCTAGAATTTTTCTTGAATTTTTTCTTTGTCTTGTATATACTAAGAAAAACATAGGGATTATTGTTTTTATTTTCCTTAAGTCTTTGTTTGACAATGACTTTTATAATCTGACTTTGTTCAGAAGATGCCACATTAGATGAAAAAACCTAGTTAAAAACATATCCTATGGATTTTTTAGGAAGTTTTATTAAACTTTATGAGTCTATGGAGACGACATTAATATAACACAGACACAAGGCTTTTAGAGGTAAACAATGCCACAAGTAGCAGCTCGCATTAGCAACGACCAAGAACGTTGGCTAAAAGATTATTTTCGCACTAAAAGCGCCGGAGCAGAATTTATTTTGCCATGGGCTGTGGACACTTTTTTTCGGGCCATTGGCAGCATCAAAGGTAGCTTTAGCTCATCTGAACTTAAAACCATTGTGGAAGCGCATAAGGACTTAAAACTTTTGCCCGACCACACACGCTTGTCGTATTTACACCTACGCGTAATGGATGCATGCGAAGTGAACAACGTTCATCTACGTCACGGAGCTGCCAAGGCTGCCCTTGAGGCTAAAATAAAACGCCTTGATGATACGCAAGCTACGGCACTTATGGTGTGGGCTTCTGCTTATTGGGTCAGCAAAAACACTTCCGTAGACAGCTTAGATGAATATGTCAAAACATATTAAGAAGTTATAACACGAAATAATACCTCTAACATCATAAATACAAATCTGTACTTTCAACGAAAGTTTATGCTCAGGCGGAGTCAATGATACTCCGCCTTTGTTTATTTTAAGCAGCAATAAGAGTTTTCTAATTTCCATAAGGATTTACATGTCTTCCAGCCACTCAAATACAAATATGCTCTATGCCCCCGTGGTCAGCATGTATTTTCGCTACAGTCTGCCTTGGACTTTTTCTTTCCTCCTTCTATCTTCGGCAGGCATGATAGACGCATTTTTTGTGGGTCAATACGTTGGCCCTATGGCACTGGCATCATTAAATATTGTATGGCCAATCTTTAGCCTCATCACCGGCATTGGCATTGCCCTTGTGGCTGGGGGCTCTGTACGCTGCGCAAGCTATATTGGGACAAATAATGTAGATAAGGCCTGCGCCGTATATACCAAAATCATGGTGGCAAGCTTTGTATCTAGCCTTATTATCAGTATTGTAAGCTTTGTTTACTCAAAAGAAATCGTCACCCTCCTTGGTGCTGACCAAAGCCTCATTGAAAATTCTTCTACCTATTTGCAAACGGTATCGTGTTTTTTTACTCCTTTTCTTATTGGCTTAACCTGGCCATATTTTTTGCGTGTGGATGAGCGCCCTGCGCTGGCTTCCATGGGTCTTGTGCTCACTGCAGCGGTGAATATTGTCCTAGATTATATTTTTATTGCACATCTTTCCATGGGGATTCAAGGCGCGGCCCTTGCTACCGGTATCAGCTATGTATCCATAATTATTTTTATTGCCATTGGTTATCTTGCTAACAAAAAACCACGAAAGTTATTTTTTACCAGCAAAGTAGGGAGTTGGCTTGAGGTTTTACAAAGCGTTTGGAATGGCATCTCCGAAATGATTAATGAAATGTCCACGGGCATTGTGCTTATTGTCATGAATATCACCATGATGAACCTCGTTGGCCCCTATGGCGTTGCTGCATTTACAGTGATAAATATCATCACATGGTTTTGCCTCATGCTTTGTTATGGCTTTAGTGATTCCCTAAGCCCGCTGGTGAGCGCCAACAATGCCTGTAAACTCAACCGAAGGGTAAAATCCCTCTTTATGGCGGGAGCAGCTGCGGCCTCAAGTATTGGACTTCTTTGCTTTTTGGCCATGACATTTTATCCGTATGAGCTGGTATCACTTTTTATTGAAGAAAGAGGAAAAACAGCAGACTTTGCGGTAAACTTTATGTATTATTCGCGGTTTATATTTTTATTTTGCGGGTTTAACATTATAGTAACAGCTTATTTTACGGGGCTTTTAGAGGCAGGCGCTTCTGCCATTGTGGCGATTTTACGCACGCTTATCTTACCAATTGCTTTTATAAGCATTTTACCAAATTTTTTCCAGACCACCGGCGTTGCCATTGCCTTACCCTTGGGCGAATTTGTTACCCTGCTGGTGGGACTTTATCTTATGAAGAAGATTCACATAAAAAAGAATATTTGAATTTTTCTGAGGGAAGGAACTTTTTGAAAAAAGTTCCTTCCCCCAGACCCCCATCCTCAAAAACTTTT
>CAYJHU010000189.1:0-5059 GCA_964369655.1 uncultured Desulfovibrionaceae bacterium
AAAAGAATTTTCCGTAAGGAAAATTCGCGCAAAAAGTTTTTTGAAGGGGTCTGGGAAAACTTTTTTTCAAAAAAGTTTCCCCAGAAAAAACTAAAAGGAGATAAAACATGTCAGCTAAACTTTATGTTGTGATGGTAGGCTTACCGGCTCGGGGCAAGAGTACCCTTGCCAAGCGTATTTGTGAAGACTTGCGAGATGAGGGTACCAAGGCAGCTATCTTTAATAATGGTAACGTGCGTCGTTTGCTTGCTGGCCCAGAGTCTGCGGAGGCGCAGTTTTATTCTCCTGACAATGTGTATGGGCGTGAAGCGCGTGAAAATATTGCACTTGAGAATATGGCTGAGGCTCGAAAGTTTTTGGCTAAGGGCGGAGATGTTGCTATCTTGGATGCCACCAATGCCAGCCGCGCCCGCCGGCAAATTACCAATGCAAACCTTACCGACCACCCTATTTTATATATAGAATGCGTCAATGAAGATCCGCTATTGCTCGATAATTTTATTCGGCAAAAGTGTCTTTTACCGGAATTTAAGCACATGATAGAAAAAGATGCACTGGAGTGTTTCCATACTCGCATCGGCTATTATGAGCAAATTTATACGCCTGTGGGTGCGGACGAACGCTATTGGATGCGTGTGGATGCGGCGGCCAACCGTATTATAAAAGAGTGCCCCTGCGATGGTTCTCCGCATTATCCTGCCATTCGAGATGTGGTGGTATCGCGCTGGGTTCGCAACCTTTATCTAATGCGCCACGGGCAAACGCAATTTAACCTTGAGGGACGCATTGGGGGTGATCCTGCACTTACAGAAAAAGGCATGCAACAAGCAAGGGCCATGGCCTTACATGTGCGCGAGGAGACAATTCCTTGGCTTTTCACCTCCACACGTTTACGTTCGCACCAAACGGCAACCCCTATTTTGAGCACGCGCCCCGAGACTCAACATATAGCTCTCAGTGAATTTGACGAAATTTGGTCCGGTGTCTGTGAGGGCATGCGTTATGAGGATATTCGCAACACCATGCCCCAAGTCACTATGCAACGTAATGCCGATAAATATGGCTATGCGTACCCAGAGGGAGAAAGTTATGAAATTTTGCGTGAACGCGTTAGCAAGGGCCTCAGCCGCGCGCTCTTCCTTGCCGGCGATTCACCCTTGCTCATTGTTGGGCATCAGGCCGTAAATAGGAGTATACTTTCACTTTTCTTAAACCAAAGAACGGAAGATATTCCTTATATTTATATTCCGCAAAATCAGTATTATCATATTTCCGTGACACCGCGACGTAAAGCATTTGAACTGATTCGTTTTTTATAGCTTGCAATATAAGCGTAGGTGTAAAGAAGCTTTAATGCGCCATATACGTAATATATAAACTATTAAAATGCAGCCTCATACAGCTTAGCCAAATCGGCATCATTTATGGAACAAGGATTCGTAGTGGCGCATGCATCTTTTTGCGCATTGCTCACCATTGCAGGAATGTCGTTTAAATCGACACTCTTACCATAGCGTGTAGCCAGTGCGCGTATGGACTTTGGTATTCCCACAAAGGCGGCGAGTTCTCTAATGGCTTCAAGAAACTTTTGTGCACCGTCTTCTGGGCTTAAACCAACAACATCACGGCCTAAAAGCCCTGCCATAGTGGCGAATTTTTCATAATTTGACGAAAGATTATAAGCCTGCACGTGTGGGAGTAAAATAGCATTGCATTCACCGTGTGGTAAATCATACCGCCCGCCTAGCTGATGCGCCATGGCATGCACATAACCAAGCCCAGCATTATTAAAGGCCATACCCGCAAGGTATTGCGCATAGCACATGCCCTCACGTGCTTCAACATCACTGCCCTTAGTCACCGCTGTGCGCAAATGCTTGGCAACAAGTTTGATTGCTTTTTCCGCGCAAGCATCGGTAATATCTGTAGCCGCGCTGGAGACGTAGGCTTCTACGGCATGCGTCAGTGCATCCATACCCGTGGCAGCCGTGAGCCCAATGGGCATGCCCAGCATAAGCACGGGATCGTTAATGGCCACATTTGGGGTTACTCGCCAATCGACAATACTCATTTTCACCTTACGCTTCACATCGGTAATAATGCAAAAGCGAGTGATTTCTGAGGCCGTGCCCGCCGTTGTATTCACCGCCACATAGGGGGGCAAATCTTGACTAGACTTATTTACCCCTTCATAGGTATGAATACTTTCACCATTGGCCACCACCAGCCCAATGCCTTTGCCACAATCATGGGCAGAACCGCCGCCAAGGGTAATAAGGCTATCGCAGCCTTCTTGCTTATAAACGGCAACTCCCTCTTCCACATTGGCACAAGTGGGGTTTGGAACTGTCCCATCATAAAGTGCATAAGTCATTTGTGCGGCATCCAAAATAGTTGTTACCTGGCACAAAATACCACTATGCACAATGCCCTTATCAGTCACAATGAGGGGCTTGTGCGCATTGAGATCCCGAAGCTTCTTTGGTATTCTTTTTATGGAGCCGGCGCCAATAAGCGTAATGGTAGGTATAAAAAACGCCTCTATATTATCTGCTATTTCCATTATAATCTCCAATACTTAAATTGCACTTTTCATGTTAAAATATTCACAAGCGACAGTGCTATCATTAAAATTTATGCCTTGTCAATACCATTGTATACAAAAATGACAGATAACATTATTTCGTAGTATTTTGATAGAGTTTTTATATATTGCCAAAGCAAATAAAAAAGCGTAATTGTTATGGTATTGAAGGAATTACCATGAAAAAACTACTCCAAAATACCCTGACAAATATTATACCCATTTCTAAAGAATTTGAAGAAAAAGCTCAAAAGCATTTGGATAATCTTACCAAACCTAAGGGAAGTTTGGGGCAGCTTGAGGATGTGGCAAAGCGTCTTTACTGCATACAGGGCGGGCAAAGTACGCTTCGCGTTGACCCTGCGCAAATGTTTACCGTAGCCGCCGACCATGGCATTGCTTCAGAAAATGTCTCACCCTATCCACAAGAAGTCACACGCCAAATGGTGCATAACTTTTTAAGCCAAGGGGCAGCTATTAATGTTCTTTGTAAGCAAAATAATATCAGCCTAAGTGTGGTGGACGCAGGCTGTGTGGGTGGGGGCTTTCCTGCCCATGCTCAGCTTATTGATAAAAGACTTGGCGAAGGTACCAAAAACTTTGCCCGTGAAGCGGCCATGAGTCGCGAGCTTTGCATACAAGCCCTTGAGCATGGAATTGAATTGGCGCATGAAGCTGCCGAAAATGATTTTGCCTGTATCGGCATTGGTGAAATGGGCATTACCAATACTACATCAGCCACAGCGCTTTTTTGTGCTTATTGCAAGCTTGACCCAAAACTTATTGCCGGCCCGGGTACAGGCGCAAGCCCTGCGCTCATAGCACATAAAGCCAAGGTCATTGAAAGTGCTTTTACTCTGCACACTCCTACGCTTCAAAAAGGCGACGCCATTGATATTTTGGCCACCTTGGGCGGTTTTGAAATTGCCGTCATGACCGGCATTGCCCTTGGCGCCGCAGAGAAAAAATGCATCCTTATGGTGGATGGTTTTATTTCCACGGCCGCCTTTGTTGCAGCTTATGCTCTGTGCCCAGCAGTGCAAGATTATACTTTTTTTTCGCACATTTCAGCAGAGCCAGGTTACACACATGTCCTGCACGCTCTTGAAAAACAAGGCCTTCGCCCTGCTCCGCTATTACAATTACAGATGCGCCTTGGCGAAGGCACAGGCGCTGCCCTTGCCATACCCTTGGTGCGCGCTGCAGCAAATATTTTTAATGATATGGCAACATTTGACTCAGCGAGCGTCTCAGGAGAACTCTAATGCATACCAACGTAGAAAACAGTGCCCACGCACTTAACCCGCAAATACCTGCTGTACCAACACTTGAGCTGACAGATTTATCACGCACCTTTACTGTCCGCCGAGGCTTTCTTAGCGAACACGCCACCTTGCTGGCCGTAGATAAAACGCATTTAACTTTACAGTGCGGAGAGGTCGTGGGCTTGGTAGGCGAATCAGGCTGCGGAAAATCAACCCTTGGGCGCATGATTGCAGGTTTACTTTCACCAAGCACCGGAAAAGTGCTCGTAAACGGAAAATCCCTTTATTGCGAAAAAGGCAAAGCACAGCCCGATGGCTCCATCCAAATGATTTTCCAAGATCCCTATTCATCCTTAAATCCACGCTTGCCCATTGGGCTTTCCATTGCAGAACCTTTGACTGTACAAAATGTTCCCAAGCAAGAACGTCAAGAACGCATGCACAATATGCTTGACCTCATTGGATTTTTTAAGGAGCAAGCAAAACGCTATCCACATGAATTTTCTGGCGGACAGAGGCAACGCATAGCCGTGGCTCGCGCCCTCATCACTGAGCCGAAAATTCTTATTTGTGATGAGCCAGTCTCCGCCCTAGACGCTTCTGTGCAGGCTCAAATTCTCAACCTGCTTAGTCAAGTGCAAGAGCGTTTTACCCCTGCCACCGTTTTTATTTCTCACGATTTGTCCGTCGTCGGATTTTTCTGTCCGCGTATTATTGTTATGTATCTAGGTAGAATGATAGAAGATGCCCCGCGCACTACTTTATTCCAAAAGCCAGCACACCCCTACACACAAGGCTTGCTCACTTCCATCCCCTCCCTCAACCCAGAGCAAAAAATTACCACCGCACCCATTAGCGGAGAACTCCCAAGCCCTCTTAATCCTCCCAAAGGATGCACTTTCCATCCACGCTGTACAAAAGCCATGGATATTTGCAAAGAAAAAGCACCTGACTGGACTGAGCTTAGCCCAGAACATAGGGTACGCTGTCATCTTTACACCTAACAAAACACTGCTTTATTTTCACTAAATTTTGCATAAAAAAGAGTTTTCCGAAAGGAAAACTCCAGAGTGCTGACAAAGTCAGCACGATCCAGAAGTCTTTGAACGTTGGATTGTGCAAGATCTTTAGTGAAAAATTTTTGAGGGATCTACCCAACGGGCGGCGAAGCCGTTTACGTTAGCGAACTTGTGAGCCTTACGTAAATAGA
>CAYJHU010000190.1:0-2798 GCA_964369655.1 uncultured Desulfovibrionaceae bacterium
CAAAGAGATAAGGTGAAACTTGCAAGATTTTATTTTTTCCACGGAGTTTTGACAGCAAAGAGCTTTTTTAAACCTTGCAACTGTGCACGACTTGGCGGAGAGTCCAAAGCCTTTTGCATGCCTTCCCACTGTTTGCTATCAAGCTGAAAATGTGTCCGTGACGAGAGTATTTCCTGAGCTTCCTGGAGACAACATTTTAAGATAAAATCCTCACTACTTTTACCAGTAATCTGTGCCGCATTATCAATGATACCTTTTTGACATTGGGATAAGCGTAAAGCTATGGTTATAAAAGATTTCATAAAGTTTCCTTTTGTGTGTGAAATATAATTATTTTTCCACAATGTCGACAAAATTATGATAAATATAAAAATATATCTACTTAGAATTATATACTACCTCACACCTTTACACATTACAGTATTTTGCGTAAAAAGGTTTAAATACACCACATGAGGAAAGCATGAGTACAGAGCAACAGATAGAAGACAATTTTATTAGTCACTTGCAAGACTTAAAATACACGTATCGCCCTGATATTCGTGACCGTGCAAGTCTTGAGGCTAATTTTCGCGCGCACTTTGATGCTCTCAATCATGTTACCCTCACGGATACAGAATTTAATCGACTACTTGAGCAGATTATCAAGGCTGATGTATTCACAGCCGCCAAGACCTTGCGTCAAATAAACACTTTTGAGCGTGAAGACGGCACCCCTTTGCATTACACTCTTGTAAACATCAAGGATTGGTGCAAAAACACTTTTGAAGTAATTCATCAACTTCGCATAAATACTGATAATAGCCACCATCGTTATGACGTTATTTTACTTATTAACGGTGTACCAGTGGTGCAAGTGGAGCTAAAAAATCTCCCCATTAGCCCACGCCGAGCTATGCAACAGATTGTGGATTACAAAAATGCCCCAGGCAACGGGTATACTAAAACGCTCCTTTGTTTTATTCAGCTGTTCATGGTCAGTAATGGTAATGATACATGGTACTTTGCCAACAATAACAATCGACATTTTGCCTTTAATGCTGAAGAGCGTTTCTTGCCGCTGTATCAATTTGCCGATGAAACCAATAAAAAAATCACTCATCTTCATAAGTTTACCGAAGCGTTTTTAGCAAAATGCACTCTTGCTGAAATGGTAAGCCGCTACATGGTACTGGTGACAAGCGAACAAAAGCTTATGATGATGCGCCCTTATCAAATTTACGCTGTGCAAGCTATTGTTGACTGCATTGAACAAGATTGCGGCAATGGCTATATCTGGCACACCACAGGCAGCGGCAAGACCCTTACCTCCTTTAAGGCCGCTACATTACTTAAAGAAAATCAGCATATTGAAAAATGCCTTTTTGTGGTTGACCGTAAAGACCTTGACCGCCAAACTCGCATTGAGTTTAATTATTTTCAAGAAAATTGCGTGGAGGAAAATACTAATACCGCCACCCTTGTTGACCGCCTTCTTTCTACTGACCATGCCGACAAAATTATCGTTACCACCATTCAAAAGCTGGCTCTTGCCCTTGATCCAAGAGGAAAGCATCATGAAAAACTTAAATATTTAGGGCAAAAGCGCATAGTATTTATTTTTGATGAATGCCATCGTTCTCAATTTGGTGAAAACCATAAGGCCATAAAAAACTTCTTTCCTAAGGCTCAACTCTTTGGATTTACAGGTACACCCATATTTAAGGACAATGCCACCTATAAGCAAATAGAAGGTGAGCAAGCTTCCTATGTGACTACCGATGATGTATTTCAAAAAAATCTGCACACATACACCATCACTCACGCCATAGAAGACCGTAATGTCCTGCGTTTTCATGTGGATTATTATAAGCCAGAAAATACTAGCAAAGCCAAGCAAAATACAGGCATAACAAAAAAGGCTATTGTAGAAGCCATACTCAAAAAACACCCCAAGGCTACCGCCGAGGGCAAGTTCAATGCCATATTTGCTACTGGCTCCATCAATGAAGCCATAGAATATTACGACTTATTTTCTGCTGCACAAAATGAGGAACGCCCCCTGCACATCACTTGTGTTTTTTCTCCTCCGGCCGAGGGTAATAAGGACATACAGCAATTACAAGAAGATTTAGAGCAAGAGCGGCACGACTTAAAACAAGAGCCGGAAAAGAAAAAAGCCGCTTTGAAAAAAATTATTGCTGATTATAATGCTCAATTTGGCACCAATCACAGCCTTGCAGAGTTTGATGCGTATTATAAAGACGTACAGCAACGCATCAAAGACCAACAATATCATGAAGATATACCGCACAGCCAGCGTATTGATATTGTCATTGTGGTGGATATGCTCTTAACTGGCTTTGACGCAAAATACTTGAACACGCTTTATGTAGATAAAAATTTGCAATATCATGGCCTTATACAAGCTTTTTCTCGCACTAATCGTATTTTGAATGATAGTAAGCCCTATGGCAATGTGGTAGATTTTCGCCAGCAAGAAGAACGAGTCAATAAAGCGATAGCCTTATTTTCTGGGGAGCAAAAAGATAAAGCTCGTGAGATTTGGTTGGTAGACCCTGCTCCTAAAGTCATAGAAAAATTACAAACAGCTGTAGAAAAGCTGGGTGACTTCATGACCTCTCAAGGCTTAGAAGCCACACCGGATGAAGTAGCTAATCTTAAAGGTGATGCCGCTCGCAGTCAATTTGTGAATTTATTTAAAGAAGTGCAACGCCTTAAAACGCAGCTTGACCAATACACTGACCTTCAAGATGAAGACGCACAGACCATTGAAAGCACCATCCCCGAAGAACAAC
>CAYJHU010000190.1:2898-4999 GCA_964369655.1 uncultured Desulfovibrionaceae bacterium
GACCTTCAAGATGAAGACGCACAGACCATTGAAAGCACCATCCCCGAAGAACAACTTCAAGGTTTTAGGGGTGTCTATCTAGACGTTGCCAAACGCCTCAGACGTGAACAGCAAAAGCCCGACCCAAGCCCAGAAGTTGAGCAGTTAGAGTTTGAATTTGTGCTTTTTGCTTCCGCTATCATAGATTATGATTATATTATGAACTTGATAGCAGATTACACGAGTCAACCCACAGACAAGCAAACCATGAACCGCAAAGAACTTCTTGGGCTCATTGCCGCCGATGCCAAGTTTATGGATGAACATGAGGATATTAAAGCCTATATTGCCACTTTAAAAGCTGGCGTTCCCTTGGATGAAAAGGCCATTCGTGAAGGCTATGCAAAGTTTAAGCAAGAAGCAAATACCGCTGTCATTGCAAATATGGCTAAAAAACATGGCTTAGCCGAAGATGATTTACAAAAGCTGGTGGACACAACTTTGCGCCTGTTACGTTTTGATGGGGACGCCCTAGCCACACTTATGCAACCCCTTAATCTTGGTTGGAAAGAACGTAGCAAAAAAGAAGTAGCCATCATGGAAGATCTTGCCCCATTTTTGCGCAAACAAGCTAAGGAACAAGATATTTCTGGCTTAAGTTCTTACGAGACGTAAAATGA
The DNA here is from genome assembly GCA_964369655.1 of uncultured Desulfovibrionaceae bacterium. Taxonomy (GTDB): domain Bacteria; phylum Desulfobacterota; class Desulfovibrionia; order Desulfovibrionales; family Desulfovibrionaceae; genus CAYJAD01. The sequence continues at coordinate 3,558 of CAYJHU010000190.1, forward strand.
GTATTGAACGTATTCCCATAGCGCCCCATATGATAACATGGGCATTGGAGCGAGCAGGGCTTGATGCTTTGACATTGGCGCAGAGCAAAACTTTTCGAGACATAATACGTTGGGAAAACGGTGAATTACAGCCAACACTCAAACAACTTGAAAAATTTGCCAAGGCTGTGCATATCCCCATTGGTTACTTATTTTTGCCAAATCCATTAGAAGAAAAACTACCCATTGCTGACTTTCGCACTCTAGCAGGGCAAAAAGAAGTGCCCCCAAGTCCTAATCTGCTAGACACTGTGTATCAATGTCAACAGCGGCAGGACTGGTATAAAAACTACGCTAAAATTGAAGATATTCCACCTATTACTTTTGTGGGGAGTGCCACAATAAAAGATAATCCTGTGCAAGTGGCTAAAGCCATGCGTGAAGCCTTGGATTTTTCTTTGCAAGAACAACAAACCCTACCTAATTGGGAAAAAGCCTTACAGCTTTTTAAGAAAAAGGTTGATGATGCCGGTATTTTGCTTATGGCCAATGGTGTTGTGGGTAATAATACACGCCGAGTGTTACAAGTGGAAGAATTTAGAGGCTTTGCTTTAAGTGATACCGTAGCGCCGCTTATTTTTATAAATAATACCGATAGCAAAGCCGCCCAAATGTTTACACTGGCGCATGAACTGGCGCATATTTGGCTAGGGGAAAGTGGTGTTTCCAATGCTCAAACTGGCAAAATTCCAAGCCAAAAAGTAGAAGTGTGGTGTAATGCTGTGGCGGCAGAGTTTCTTATGCCTTTAGAAGCAACAAAAGAAGCATATAACAACAGCATAGACTTTGATGAACAAATACAAATGTTAGCAAGGCGGTTTAAGGTGAGTACCTTAGTAGTTATCCGCAGACTTTATGATGCAGGCTTTATTGATAAAACAACTCTTTGGCAAAAATATCAAATGCTGAGCAATAGTTCTAAGAAATCCACAGGAAGTGGAGGAAATTTTTACAATACGTCTACTACTCGTATTGGCACACGTTTTATGAAGGCTATCCTAGGCCAAACCTTTGCGGGACATACGCTTTTTCGTGATGCCTTAAATCTTTTGGGTATTAAAAAAACAGAGACTCTCTATAATCAAGCTAGGCAGTTGGGGGTCATTGTATATGAATAAATACCTCTTAGATGCCAATGTTTTTATGCAAGCTAAAAACTTGCACTATGGTTTTGACTTTTGCCCAGCCTTTTGGGACTGGCTTGTGGAAAAAAATACCGATGAACAAGTGTATAGCATTGATAAAGTAGCCGATGAAATTGCCGCTGGTGCCGATGATTTGAGCACATGGGCAAGTGACATTGGTACAGCTCTTTTCTTGCCAACAGGTGCGGATGTGGTAGCCCACTTTGCAAGCGTGAGCCAATGGGTGAGCTCGCAAAATTATGAGCAATCTGCCATCAG
>CAYJHU010000191.1:0-4989 GCA_964369655.1 uncultured Desulfovibrionaceae bacterium
TTAACCTTGACGGTAATTACTTCTGATTTCCAAGCGCCCTTATCATCTTGCACATAAATGGTGAATTGTTCTTCAACTGATTTATCTTCCCCAAGATGTTGAATGGCGTCATTATCTACGATGTACGTATATGTGCCATCGGCTTCGATGGTAATAGAACCATAGTCACCTTGCAAGGTCGATCCTTCTTTCGTAAGACCTGAAGTATCAAGGCCTGTAGACGTTTCATCATCAGAGTCTCCGGCATTTCCTTTTGCCACAAAGAAAGTTTGCTCAGCATTATTGTCATCATCAGTGCTCTGTGCTTTGCCTATGTCGCTTAAAGTTCCATCTTCGGTGACGCTTAATGTTTTATCAACACTCAGCGTAGGAGCATCATTGGTGCCCACAACTGTCACTGTTATGGTGGAACTGGTTACACCACCTTTACCGTCGCTTACTTGAACCTTAAAGCTTTCTTTTGCGTTTTCGCCTTGCGCCAATGATTGTGAGGAATCACTATCAAGAACGTAAATAAATTCGCCGGTGTCGGGATCAATGGTTATGGAGCCATAATTTCCTTTTCCATCACCGACTATCTCGTATTTCAATGTATCACCATCGGCATCATTAGCTTCAACTTGTCCTGTGACACTAAGTTTGCCATCATACTCAAGGTTTGAATCATTTGTGACATTTCCATCTGCATCACGACCAACGCCATCCTCCACCACAAAAACGTCCGTATCGACGCCTTCAGGAATATTATCCAAATCATCAGGATCGGATGGAACAATGTCTGTAATGACAGGTGGGGTATTTGGCTCTTCAGGGTCAGCAACAGCGTTGCTTCCATCATCCTGAATAGTAGCAAAAGCAGCAGGACGTTCAAAGTCATCATCGTCGGATGCTTCACGCTCTTGATCTAAACCATCAAGCCTGTTAATGCCCCCAAGTAACTCACCTTGAATGGTGTCCACACTTGAACCAGAGCCTTGTGCTGCTGCAGAAGCACTATTACCCGCAGCAGGCATCAGCTCTTCATCGTCTAAAGCTGCAAAAAAGCTTTGTCCGTCGACCTCTTCCCCGTCTATGAGAAAAGAAGGCATATTTTCAGTAGTATATACTGAATAAAAGTCAGTTAAAGCTACACTGGCACCATCATTAAAAGTAAAAATTAAGGAATTTTCTTTTCGTGTTAGGGAAACATTTGCTACCGAAAAATCAAAAACAAGACGACTGTCAGCTTGGGGTGCAAGTACTGCTTGTTGGCCTTGAGAAGGTTTTACAATAGTTAGGTCAGCCATGATTTTTTCCTTTAGGTTTGCAATCTTAGGCACATTCTCGTAATTATCTTGGATTTATGACTTACAGAAAAAAGGCGCAAAGATAGGATTAAAAGTCGCGAAGACAGACGAGCGAGTACAAGACGTACTCGGACAACGATGATTAGCCCGAAAATTATTTTTGCAGGCTACAAGCACTCGGGAGAAACGGGAAAAAAATGAAGACCAGAGTCAAGGCTTGTTTTGGGAAGTAGAAGGTTAAAACTTAAAAATGTATAGAACAACATCTCTTATGCCCAAAAAATAAGAATGCTTATTGGGATGTCAAGTTTTTTAGCAAAATATAAATTTTATGAGATAAACATTTTATGCTTTTATACTTATATTTTGAGCTAAGCCAAACGTTCATTCATCAAAAAAAACGATTATAAAACATAGACTTAAAGTTTTTCAGAATCCAGTGACAAGCTAAAAAAGAAAGCGCTTATACAAAAATTTTTCCCACTCTTCTAGAGCAGTGACAACTGCTGCTCAAGCACGCTACAGCTCTTTCTTTCGGTAATAATGGCATTTGCGGGCATTTCACCAATAAGCACCTCGGCTTTGGAATTATGCTTTGCCATGTTGCGCAAAGAAGCCTGTTCACTCGTCAGTGCATAGCAATAGTTACAGCCATTTGCACAGCAATTATATGTACCGATATCTATGCTTTCAACACAAAGGCAATCTGGGCGTTGATTTTTATCTCTTTGCACATTAATTCGCGCACCGAGGATTTTTTCAATATGCTTTTTATCAAGACATGCCCCATGCTTAATACCAAATTGCTCTAACTCTATGGCTTCTGAGCAGGTAAAAAGCTCTAAATTATGCTCCTGCGCGATACTTGAAAAGATTGTAGCCACGGCCTGCATATTTTCCTTGGTCATGGCATAGGTAGGGTCTTTGCCCATGCGCGAGTTGACATTTTTGTAGCTATCCACAAAACTGATAACGCACCTTGCGGCATGCTTTGACAGCTTTTGCGCCATATAAGTAAAGGTTTCAGTATGATACTTTAGAGTATAGCGCTCATCAATAATGATAGGATCATAACGCCACACAAGCCGCTCCTTACCAATTTTCTTACTAAGCTCTATAAATGTATCAATAAGTGTACTTTTATTAGGTAAGCCCCTTTCGGTTTCTTTACCATAAGGGGTGAGTGTAAATTGAAAAAAGTACGGATAGCCTATTTTTTCAATTTCAGGTAAGTATTGCAAAAAAGGGGCGGGATTTTTGGTCCAAAAGGCTATAATATCCACAGCATTGCGCGTCAAATATGCTTTGGCATAGCGCTGAGCATTATAGGGATTTGGAATAAAAACAAAACCCTCGCGCAATCTTTGCAAAAACCACTCGCCATAATAAGAAGGTATGTCAGTTCGCCTTGTTGCGCTAATAATCATTTATACTTAAGCTCCAAAATTATCCTGCAAAACTTTGCCACATATTTCAACGTATCCTTCATAACACAAAAATATTTTCTTGCCTATATCCTGAAAAACAGATATTCATATCAAGCTTTCTTGATAAGGATAAAAAGTATGTCAATTGCCCTCAATTATTTCAAAGCTCTTGCCGACGAAACTCGTCTGCGCCTTTTGCATGTTCTTATACATTATGAACTTTCAGTTAATGAGCTGGTGAGCATTTTGCAAATGGGGCAATCGCGTATCTCACGGCATTTAAAAATCCTCACCGAAGCGCATTTGTTGCAATGGCGCCGTGATGGCTTATGGGTATTTTACAGTGTAGCAACGCATGGGCAAGCCGAAGATTTTATTAAAAGCATCCTCCCCTACCTTGATGCCACGGAAAGTATGCACAGCGATTTGAATAAAGCCGCGCGTTGCATCGAAGAAAGAGTGCTGAAAACTCGCCAATTTTTTAATGCCATTGCAGAAGATTGGGACATGCTCAACGAGGAAATTTTGGGCGGCTTTAGGCTTGCGGATGCTGTAATCTCAGCCATGCCAAAGCCTTGCGCCTTGGCGGTAGATTTAGGCTGCGGTACAGGTTCGGTGCTGGAAAAACTCTTGCCACATGCCCAGTCCGCGGTGGGAGTTGATGGAAGCCCGCGCATGCTGGAGCTGGCGCGTCGCCGTTTTGGCCTTATGGCCGAGCAAGACACAAATGCGCGAGTTTCTTTGCGCATTGGGGAGCTTGATCACTTGCCACTGCGCGATGAAGAAGCGGACTTTGCTTGCATTAATCTTGTGCTCCATCACCTTTCAAGTCCTGTGCACACCTTAAAGGAAGTTCAGCGCATTCTACGCCCCGGTGGCACTGTTTTTATTACTGATTTTGACAAGCATAACAATGAGCGCATGCGCGAAAAATACGGAGATCGCTGGCTTGGCTTTGACAAGTCCATGCTCCAAAATTTTATTGAAGAAGCAGGGCTTAGCCTGGTGAGCATCACCCCCAAGCCCATACAAAAAAACCTTGGTCTACTGTTAACCCTAGCCCAAAAAAACATTTAAGGAGTCATCCCCATGTCTAACGTTCAAGCCCTTGATTTAAGCCTTAATTATAAAGTGGCTGACATCAGCCAAGCCGATTTTGGTAAAAAGGAAATGCAACTTTCTGAGCGCGAAGTTCCCGGACTTATGCAGTGCATTGCCAAGTATGGCGAATCCAAACCGCTAAAAGGCTTAAAAATCACCGGTTCTTTGCACATGACCATCCAAACAGCCATGCTTATCCAAACCTTGCATGCTCTTGGCGCCGACATTCGCTGGGCTTCTTGCAATATTTTCTCCACCCAAGACCATGCCGCCGCCGCCATTGCTGAGCTTGGCTATGCCAAAGTATTTGCTTGGAAGGGCGAAACCCTTGAAGAATACTGGTGGTGCACGGAAATGGCACTGACCTGGCCTGATGGCTCCGGCCCTGACCTTATTGTGGATGATGGCGGCGACGTAACCCTTATGATTCATAAGGGTGTTGATGCAGAAAAAGACCCCAGCATCCTTGAAAAGAAATATGACAACAAAGAATTTCAGGTAGTTATTAACCGCATTGCCGCATCTGTTGCGCAAGATAACGGTCGTTTTCAGCGTATTGCCGCAAAAATCAAAGGTGTTTCTGAAGAAACCACCACCGGCGTGCATCGCCTCTATCAATTGGCAGAAGAAGGCAAATTGCTCTTCCCCGCCATCAACGTTAATGATGCTGTAACCAAATCTAAATTTGACAATCTCTATGGTTGCCGCGAATCCCTTGCCGACGGCATCAAGCGCGCCACCGACATCATGATTGCCGGTAAAGTAGTGGTTGTGGCCGGTTATGGCGATGTGGGCAAAGGCTGCGCACACTCCATGCGTAGTTATGGTGCTCGTGTGCTTGTTACCGAAATTGACCCCATCTGCGCTTTGCAAGCCGCCATGGAAGGCTTTGAAGTAACCACCATGGAAGAAGCTGTGAAGGAAGGCGACATCTTTGTTACCGCCACCGGCAACTATCACGTCATCACCGCCGCTCATATGGAAAACATGAAAGACGAAGCAATCATCTGCAATATTGGTCACTTCGATAATGAAATTGAAATGAGCTATATTGAAGACACCCCCGGCATTACACGTCTTAACATCAAGCCACAAGTAGATAAGTGGACCCTTAAGAGCGGTCGCTCCATCATCGTTCTTGCCGAAGGCCGCCTTGTAAACCTTGGCTGCGCCAC
>CAYJHU010000192.1:0-4953 GCA_964369655.1 uncultured Desulfovibrionaceae bacterium
TTTGCTTTTAGACTTTAAGCGATTTCTAAAATTTTACTTGCAAAGTTATATTTGAGAATAATTGTGCAGAGGTCTCAAGTAAAGAGTCCTGAAATAAAGCCCATATGACTTTGGCGTGTTTTTTGCTACTACCCTGTATACGTCAATTTTTTAACAGGTGGTAGTATGTCATTTACTTTTTCCATGCAAAAAATCCTTGATTATCGGGCAATGCTCGAAGAAGAAGCCAAGGTGCAATTGGTAAAAGCTCAAAATATGCTTAAAAGAGAAGAAGAGCGCTTTACTAGCTTGCAAAATACCTTGGCAGAGAAAAAGGCAGAAATGAATACCAATATTACCATGGATGCCGGCTCACGCTGGATTTTAGATAATTTTATCAAAGGATTGCGTAGCGATATGGCCCAAAGCCATCAGCGCTTAGTGCAATTACACGAAATATTAGAAAAATGTAAAGAAATGGTTCTTATCCGTTCCAAAGATAAAAAAGTGTTAGAAAAGCTTAAAGAAAAACAGCAGGAGCGTCATTATGCTGCAGAAAAAGAATATGAAAGAAAAGTCAACGACGAAACAGCAACCTTACGTTTCAACTTGGTCTCTCTCTAGAATTTGCAAGGCTCTCGTCGGTCTTGGCATTTGCAAGATTGCCCTTTTTGTGGCTCTTGGCCTTGGGTATAGCTTGCCGGATTTTGGACTCTTTAGTGCTATTTCCGCGGATAAGCCCGAACAAGTTGAGGCCCAAAATACTGCTCCGCAAGCAGATTTATTAGCGCAAAGCACTGCCCCTAAAGCGGGCGAGCAAAAAAATGACGCCAATAAAGTTGACGCTCAAAATAGGCCACAACAAACTGCCCAACAATCCAGTACGCCTGTAGCTCAAACTGCGCCGGCCACTGGTTTTGCTTCGCCAAAAAAAGCCAGCGATCCGCAAGGCTCTGCCGCGGTGCGTGCGGCTCTAGCACATAAAGGCTCCCCAGCGCTTAATGACAGTATCGCCGGTGTTGTGAATACTGCCCCGCAAAATACTGCTACAGAAAATATTGGGCCAGCTCCGATTAATACGGCAGAGGTCTATAATGCGCCCAAGGCAAAAATGCCTGAAGCTGAAGATCTTTCGTGGTGGAGTGGAATTTTTGACATGAAGTCGCTTCCCATTCCGCGCCTTGGTGTGGATCAAGTGGCCTATGCCGCCACCTTGGATGCGCCCCCGCCTCCGCCACCTGCGCCAAGTAATCCAAGCTCAGCCTTTACTCCGCCTGCTCAGACCAATGCTGTTAAGCCAGCAGGCACAGCAGGGCCAAAAGTTGGCGGCATCCCAGAGTATAATCCGCTGGTGCCCAACGCCAATCCGCCTGCTCCCAATGTAAATGCCTATGTTCCGCCGGAAGATGCCACGCAAAAAGAACAAGAATTGGCTCGCCGTGAGCAAGAAATTCTTGCCCTTAAGCAACAAATGGAGCAAAGACTTACAGAATTGCAAAATGCAGAGCGTAAGGTGCAGGACATGCTCAAAGAAGCAAAGAATGTTGAAAACTCAAAAATGCAAAGCCTTACCAATATGTATGTGAACATGAAGCCCCGTCAGGCCGGCGCAGCCCTTGAAAGACTTGACGAAAATATTGCTGCAAGGATTTTGCTCAGCATGAAAAGTAAGCAAGCCGGTGAAATTATGAGTTATATGGATCCGACGAAAACAGCTAAACTTACGGAAATATTAACTCGTATGCGTTTAGGACAATAAATGCCGCGCTATAAGTGTACGCTGGCCTATGTGGGGACGCGCTATGCCGGTTGGCAAATTCAAGAGGCATCCAAAGCGCCATTGACTATTCAAGGTGAGCTGGAAAAAGTCCTGCACACTGTCTTTGGCGAGCTCGTGCGCGTGCACGGTGCAGGGCGCACCGATGCCGGCGTACATGCCGAGGGGCAAGTGGCGCATTTTACCAGCCCAGCGCATGCCAAAAAAATTAAATCGCCCCAAGAATGGGAACATATCTTTCATGCCATGTTGCCGCCTGATATTTGTGTGCATAGGGTAGAGGTGGCCAAGGATGATTTTCATAGCCGTTTTTCAGCCATCGGCAAAAGTTATGCTTATACTCTTTGGACAGAATATTTGCACATGCCACCGCGCCTTGCGCCCTTTATTTGGGCATGCGGTAAGCTTGATGTAGAGCGCATGCAAGCCGCGCTGCCCTATCTTGTGGGGAAGCACGATTTTGCCAGCTTGCAAAATGTTGGCACTCCCATAGAAGATACCACGCGCATTCTTAATAATTTAGAGCTCAGTCAAGGCTCGCCTTGGGCTGTGTCAAACCTTCCGCTCCTTACGATTAATGTCAATGCCAATGGTTTTTTGAAACAAATGGTTCGCAATATTACAGGTTTACTTGTGGCGGTGGGGCAAGGTCGCTTTGATGCGCAAGATATCCCCGAGCTTTTGGCCGCAAAAAATCGTAAATTAGCTCCTCCTACAGCTCCTGCCCACGGGCTTTCGCTTTTGCAAGTGCACTATGACTAGGGATTTTATTGAGGAAAATTTGAGTATAAATTCTTAAATGAAAGTCATGGCTTTAGAAAATTCCACTCCATTTTAAAAGAGTAAAAATCAATTTATAGAGCTCAAAAAAACTTGCTTTATACGCAAAGAGACTTATGCTATGCTTATGAAGAGGATGTTACGCACTATTTTTTTTCAGACGGCTTTATGTCTGTGCTGTGTTTTTTTGGCTTGGCAGGTTCAAGCTAATGGGATAAGTCCACGCGAATTTCCTACCAGTGAAGCTTTTAATAATGCCTATAATCAATGGAAAACACCGGATATGCGCACTTCCAATGATAAGGAAATTTGGAAACAAGGCACTTCGCCAGAGGCGCTTTTGCACTCACGTACCCGCAAAGACCCTCCGCCGGATGCACACAGCAATAAAACTGGCCCAAGCAAAAAAGCTTCCCGCGCCAATGATGCGGAGGAAGAAGGCATAAGCATTGCCGGCGGCGCTATTGAAGGTGACGCCACCCAGCTTGGCCCTTCGTGGCGTGCCCCCACCGATAAGTCTGTAGTCATTGATGAAGATCTCAAAAAAGAAAAGCATGACGTCATTGGCGCCTATGGTGAGATGGTAAAGAGCGAAGATTTTGAGATGCGCATGGGGCCGGAAGTGTATGTGCCCATGGGCGGAGCAAAATTTTATCAAGGCGAAGATAAGCCAGATACCACAGAGCTTGGCGTTGGCATGAAGTTTAAGTGGGGATTTTAGCTAAATTTTGTAATGCTTCATTAAAATTCAAACTTGACCACCACATTTGCTCCATGGGTGTTTTGCGTAGCGCCGTAGCTTCCCTCATAATTTACGCTGACACTAAAATCTTCCTTTTGATAACTCATGCCCACGGTGGCAAGGGCGCTTGTGACATCTTCGTTTGAATAAACACGATACTTGCCGCCAAGTGAGCTAAAATGCGTAACATGTTCATTATTGCTGATATTGACGCGCATGCCAAGCCCTGCAAAGAGTGCAAGGCTTGAATCTTCATCAAATTCCCATACACTGCGCCACGTAAGGTGAGCGTGAGCATACAGAGCGGTATAGTAACTGTCATCATAGGACATATGATATATGTCTGGCACGTCAATATTGCCACGCCAGTTTATGTCATAGGCATTGGTATGTATGCTTAGATAGCTTAGGCCAATTTCCGGCGCAAGGCTGTGCTTTTTTGTAAATTCCCATATATAGCTGGAGCTTAGTGAAGCATAAAGTGCTTGGCTATGGACAGTGTTCTCTGCAAAAAGCATCGCACCATCATAAAGCCCATACTCATTTTCCATAGAGCTCACAGCGCCGGTAATTTGTGCGTTTATGTACCATTCAGGCATAATTTTGTAGGTAGCATGCAATCCGAAGGCTAGGGAATTGCCGTCACTTTGCATATCCATAATACTTGCTTCAAGCTGAGTGAGGCTAAAATCCAAATGTAAACCAAGGGAAAAACTCTCATTTACATTATAGGTCATCCCTGCCGTTATGCCCGTATTGGAACCTGTGTAGTCGGTATTATTCACAAAATTCACATAGGGATGAAAAAACATTTGCCAGCGCTTTTGCTTATGATTTGAACCTGCGGAAAAGCTGCTTTGCTTAGAGTATATATTATTGTAAATAAGATGTTTAAAGGCCTTTGCCACATTACTCATCTGCATATGCGTAATGTGGCTTATTTGCTCTACGGAAGTATTGCCGGAAATGGTGTCTTCATTGACATTTTCCTCAAGGCGCACGCTGGCGGACTTGGGATCATCATTGCTTAATACCGCATGTAAAAAAGGAATATCAGTGCTGGCGCTAATTTTTCCGCTGATATATTGGGGATTGCCCATGTCACCATCAATGCTTACCATGTCTCTGATATAATAATCTTTGTTTAGTTCAATGCCATGCGAGGTCATGCGTGGGCGCAAAATTAAATTGCTCTGCGCAAAATCCACCATAGCGCCACTGCTTCCCCCAAAAACCGTATCCACAGCCGTCCAAGGGCGCAACGTGGTGGCAAAAGTTCCCACGCTATAGTTATTGGTACCAAAGACTTCATAGGCTGTGCCCCTGCTGGCACTTACGCTAATAATGCCGGTATTATTCACCATATGCGCCGTATCGCCGAGCGCTGTGCCGCCCAAATACATACCATAGGCAAAATAATTACCGCTTACGTTGATGGTGCCATGATTGTGCAGGGCTTGTGCACCGTCATAGGTACTAAATGCATACATGCCATAGAGTTGATTGTCGCCAATTATGTCTATATTTCCAGTATTTACAAGTTCGTGTGAGCCAAAAAGAGCCTCAGCATGCATGCCATAAAGGGAGGTTGTGCCATTAACCTCAATGGAGCTGAAATTCGTCAGTGCATGGGAGCCGTTGCCGGCGTAGGCATACATGCCATGCAGGGTGTCAC
>CAYJHU010000193.1:0-4936 GCA_964369655.1 uncultured Desulfovibrionaceae bacterium
CGGCGCACTTCTTCCATATACCAGCCTGCCGCACCAATTTGTGCTTCGGTCATGGTCCAGTAAACTAACGGTTCTTTGGCGGCTTGTTGATATTCTTCTTCGCTAATCCACTTCAGTTCACGCATGCGGCCAAGCACATACATTTGGCGAGCCTTGGCGGACTGTGGTTTGCGGAAAGGATTGTAACGGCTAGGCGCTTGGGGCATGCCCGCAAGTAAAGCGCTTTCGGCTAAGGTAATGTCTGTGGCATGCTTACCAAAATAGGTACGAGCCGCCGCTTCAACACCATGAGCCTTTTGTCCAAGATATATTTGATTGAGATAAATACTTAAAATTTCATCCTTGGTAAGTTCTTTTTCCAAGCGATATGCAAGCACCGCTTCTTTGAGTTTACGCTTATAACTTTTTTCGGGGGTGAGCAAAATTTGTTTAATAACCTGCTGGGTTATTGTACTACCGCCTTGTGTACTGCGGCCACTTCTGAAGTTAACCAAGGCCGCACGCATAATGGCCATGGGGTCAACACCCACATGCTGATAAAAGCTGTCATCTTCTGCGGCCAAAAAGGCTTTAGGGATGTGCGGTGACATTTCGTCAAGGGGAACCATGAAGCGTTTTTCATGGAAAAGGCTACCAAGGGGGGTGCCATCACGGGCAAGCACCACTGTGGCTTGAGGCGGGTGAAAATTAGCTAAAGTTTCTGTGGTAGGTAAGTCTCGCGCGGCCCAATAAAAAAGTCCAACTACGCCGGCTACGCCAACGATACCACCAAAACAGAGAAGAACTAAAAGTGAAAGAAAAAGTTTCTTAAAAAATAAGCCTATTTTCATAAATTAAACCATAATCCTTTTATGATGTGTGCTCATGTTCTATAAATGCAATATTCTAAGTGAAAAAAGCTAGCAAAAATCATTCCATTAAATAGAGAGCTGAATGGATAGATGAATTGCAAACACATCGAGTAGCAAAGCGTAAAGAGAATACTCACAAATGTTCGATTAGGCAAGACTACGCGAAGGGGAATTTTTACTTTTTGACTAGGAAATGATTTTATTTAAGTCCTTAGCAAATACTTTTCTTGGGAGGTATTGCCTCCCCTAAAACCACCGACTACTAAAAAATGGGGAATTTGTTTTAAAAAGTTTTCCCCAAAAAAATAACTAATTATGCTTCCCATTTTTTTGTTTTTCAGCATTTACAATAAGACTTATGAAAACTCCAAGGTAAGACATAACAAGGGCAAGCCACCAGCGCTGAAAGAAATTATGTCCGGCAAGGCCGCTGGCTAAAAATGCTCCAAATCCGCACCATGAAAAGCATAAGGCTTGCCAATAAAATTTTTGTCCTTGCGTAAGCAAGAAGGGCTTGAGGAGCAGGAGTTTTTTGTATCCCCAATACAGCATGCCAAAAAGAAAAGTAAGTACAAAAATTGCCCCGAATATACCGGTTTCGCTTAAGAATTGTAAGTAAATATTGTGCGGATGGCTAAGCTTTAGGATGGTGGCATTATCAGTAAGGTTTAGGCTGTGTAGCATGGGATTGTATTGTCCGATGCCTGCGCCAAGTATGGGGAATTTTTCAAAAATTTCCAGCGCATGTTGCCAGAGTTGCCAGCGCCCGTCTTTGGCGATGGTATCAAGGCCGAGGCGAATACCTGAAATTTGAGTGAGTGCAAGGGCGCAAATGCCAAGTATCACAAAAGATTTTAGTAAAAACTTCCATGACAAAATACCAATAATGAGGAAATAACAAAAAGTGGCCGCCAGCAAAGTTACATAAGCATTGCGCGTGTACGAAAAGAAAAATAAAAAGAGGCCGGGAGCAAGGAGTGCAAGAGTTATGGGTAGGGCTTTATTAGCAAATTTTTCACGTAAAAAGAAAAAAATAGAGCTTGCCGGTATAATGGTTAAAGCCACGTAGTTTCCTACACGATAATCACTGAAAGAGCCCGTGAGGCGCCCTGAATTAATGGCAGTATGGTTTATAAAATCATACCCGGTGAAGTATTGATATATACCGTTAAAGCCTTGAAAAATAAGGGCGGCGACTAAAACACGAACTATAGTAAAAAAGTTCTCGCGCGTGCGTACACACTCAAGAGCTATTAGGGGCAAGGCAAGGGAGGTGAAAGAATGTAGGGCGACAGTTTTGAAGCTTTGCATTATATTTGATGAAAAAATTATGCCGCTTATTAAAAATACATAAAGGCAGAAAAAATATTTTTTCCCATCAAAGTGACGCAGTTCGCAATTTTTGGCATTAAAAAAGTAATATATGACAAGAAGAACACAGCAAATAATGGGGAAGACGTCACGCAGGGCAATGCTCATTGAAAAAGTAAAAAGATACAATAAAAAACAATAAAACATGCTTGTGCGGCAAAATTCGATTATTTTTGTGTTTTTTGAAGTCTGTGTATCGTGCATGTTCTTAGTATTCCAATATCTTTCACTCGATGGAGTGCAGATATAATGAAATATGCTCTATTGTCAAACAAAGTTTTTTTCTATACAGAGAGCTTTGCAAAACGCAAAGAGTAAGGATTTTGTTATGATTTTAGAAGTAGGTCTTATTGTGGCAAGCATTCCCATAGGTTATGCATTACGAAAATCTAAAGCCGTGGTGGGGAGCACAGAGCATGCCCTGACGGCCATTATTTATGCCATGCTTTTTTTTATTGGCGTGAACCTTGGCAGTAACGAAGATTTGCTAAAACGTGTGGCTGACCTTGGTTTGCAAGGCCTTATTATTGGGGTTTTTAGTGCCCTTGGTAGTATGGTGGTGTTATGCTTTTTCTTCCGCTCTTTTTTTCCTAGCTTGACGCGCGCAAAGTTACAGCAAAAAGACGTTATTGAGGGTGAGTAGAGCATGAAAGGCGCATTTTTTATTCTTTTCTTTTTTATATGCGGTATGCTTGTGGGCACACAGGATGTCATCTCAGATGAGCTGGGTGGCAATCTTATGACCTATTCTTTATACATCATGCTGGTGCTGGCTGGCATGTCTATGGGCTTTGATACCAAAAACTTTCTTATAATTAAGGGCTTTGGACTACGAATATTGCTTGTTCCCTTTGGCAGTGTTGTGGGAACGGTGCTGGGTGCTGCGGTTTCGTGGGGCATTTTGCTTACCTTGCAATACGATATCAGCTTTCGAGATTCTTTAGGCGTAGGGGCCGGCTTTGGTTATTATAGTCTTTCTAGTGTTATGATAACTCGCTTTGGTGATGCTGAGCTTGGTTCTGTAGCACTCATTGCCAATGTGAGCCGCGAGCTTTTAACTTTACTCTTTGCCCCGCTGTTGGTGCGCCTTGGGGGCGGACTTGCTCCCGTAGCCACGGGCGGCGCCACCACAATGGATACGTGTATGCCTGTTATTGCGCGCTATGCTGGCGAGCAATACGCCATCATCGGCATATTCTCTGGCATGGTGCTTAGTATTGCTGTGCCCATATTTGTCACAGCAATTTTTACTTTTTAGCAAGATTTTAGATAACAATATTATGAATTTATTAAGCAGGCTACAGCCTTTAATCATTATTGCTTCCGCACTTATTGGTTTAGCGCTTGGAATATTGACACCTTTAGGGAATATTTCAATCAACTTTGTCGAAGTGTTTTTGATGCTATTGCTATTTATATTATTCTTATCGATAGATATACAACAATTAAAAAAAGCAACATTAAATATAAAATACACCGGAACCAGTATTATCATCAATTTTATCATAACACCAATTATTGCGTACATCTTAGGAATGGCATTTTTTGAAGACTCCACTGCCATTCGCATAGGTTTACTGATGTTACTTGTAACGCCATGCACAGATTGGTATCTTGTGTTTACAAAGTTAAGTGGTGGAAATGTTGAAATTAACATGTCTATTCTTCCACTTAATTTAATTTTACAAGTGCTTCTGTTACCAATATATTTGCTTACTTTTTTTCAGAGTTCTGCAAATATAAAATTAGATACTATTCTTATAAGTATTTTAATTGTATTGGTCATTCCTTTTGTATGTGCCATGCTTACCAGAGTTTTAATTAAAAACAAATCTGAAATTAAAGAATTTATATCAGACAAAAGCGATAATCTACAATTACTCTTCCTTTGTTTGGCAGTTGTTGTCATGTTTGCCACTGAAGGTGAAAACCTACTAGACAATTACCTGCTATTATTAAAGCTTTTTATACCACTTCTTTGTTTTTTCGCCATTGCCTTTTGTCTGGCAAAAATAGCAGGAAGTGTCTTAAAATTTTCGCAGCAAGATCTAAATTCCCTACATTTTACAACCTTGGCGCGTAATTCGCCCTTGGCACTGGCCATTGCTGTTGCAACTTTTCCCGGTGAGCCGCTCATCTCTCTTGCTCTCATTATTGGTCCTTTGCTGGAGTTGCCAATCCTTTCTATTATTGCAAGCATACTAAGGAAAAACATTAATACCTAGTTATAATAAGGATTAAAAAATGCAAATACTGACGCTTTCTGCTGAGTTAACTAAAGACTTACAAAAATTAGGTGAAATCTTAGTAAAAAAAGATTGGCTGTGCGCCACGGCCGAGTCATGCACCGGCGGCTTACTTGGTGCAAGTATGACCTCCATAGCCGGTTCGTCAGCATGGTTTGCCGGCGGAATTATGGCCTATGCCAATGCAGTAAAAGTAGCGCAATTAAATGTTTCTGCCGTGACCCTAATGCAGGATGGCGCTGTATCTGCGGCCTGCGTTGAAGCCATGGCCAGCGGTCTTTGTCAAAAATTTACTGTAGATGTGGGGATAAGTATTTCCGGCATAGCAGGCCCAGATGGCGGGAGCAAAGAAAAACCCGTAGGAACCGTGTGGATTGGCTATGCTGTTGATGGAGTGGTAAGCTCAGAGCTATTACAATTACAAGGCTCACGTGAAGAAATTCGCACCCAAGCCGTGCAAAATGCAGT
>CAYJHU010000194.1:0-4901 GCA_964369655.1 uncultured Desulfovibrionaceae bacterium
AAAGGCGGTGACCCTATTAAATCACCGCCCAAGGAAAAAGTTTAACTACAAAACAACTGTTGAGGTCTTGAAGGAACAAGGGCTTAGTCGCTTGATAACTTTCATTTGACAATCAACCGAAAAAAAGTTTCCCCCAGAAAAAATATTTAATCAAGTCCGCCCTTGGTACTGCGGACAATATTGCCTTGAACGCGCACGGCTTCGGCGAGGGCAAGACCGAGGCCCTTGGCGACGGATTCTAGCAAGTGGTGGCCATTTTTTCCGTAATGAAAACTGACATGTAGGTTACAGCGCAAAGCTGCTGCAAGGGCTTTGTAATGTTCGCGCCAGAGGTCTTTTTCTTCTCCGCCGATGATGGGCGGAAGTAATTCATCGCCGCGCCATTCTATCCAAGGGCGACCGGAAATATCTAGGGTTACATCGGCCAGCGCCTCATCCATGGGGACACGCCCATAGCCTACGCGTGCAATGCCTTTGCGCTCTCCAAGGGCGTCCAAAATAGCTTGCCCAAAGCATAGTGCCACGTCTTCTGCGGTGTGGTGTCCATCAATGTGTAGGTCACCTTTGCAAGTAATTTCCACATCAAAATTTGCCCAAAAAGCTGTTAGCGTCAATAAATGATCCAGCATTCCGAGACCGGTATCTATATTAATCTTACCGCTACCATCAAGGTTAAGTTCGATGTTTATTTGTGTTTCTTTGGTATTTCGTTCGATACGGGCTGTGCGTGCGCTCATGCGTTGTACTCCTTAATACAGTGAAGAAAATGCTTAACTGGCCGTGTCTGTCTTGGCTTCTTCTGATTTTTTTTCTTCATTATTTTCTTCTTCGTTGCTGGTCTTTGGCTTACGCCCAAAAGTCGCGGCAACGCCAATGCTTGCTTCATATAAGAGCATCATGGGCATGGCCATAAGTATTTGAGATATAACATCAGGTGGCGTTAAAATAGCGGCTATAACGAAAATACATAATATGGCGTAGCGGCGGGCTTTGCGCATAATGGAAGCGGTGAGAACGCCCATGCGCGCAAGGAAAAAAGTAAAGAGTGGCATTTCAAAAATAAGCCCAAAGGCCAATAATAACTTTAAGGCAAAACCCAAATATTCATTTAGGGAGGGCATGGCGGCGATTTGTTCGCTGGCAAAACCTACAAAGAAAGTAAAGGCATAGGGAAAAACCACAAAGAAGCAAAAGCCTGCACCGGAAAAGAAGAAAATGGCAGAAATAAGCGCCATGGGAATCATATATTTTTTTTCTTCTTCATAAAGACCGGGCGAGACAAAACTCCATATTTGATAAAATAAATAAGGACTTACAAGAAAGATAGCGGCAACAAAACCCACTTTTACATAAACAAAAAAGGCTTCCGGTAAGGCGGTAAAAATAAGCTTGGAGCCTTCAGGCAAGGCGGAAATAAGCGGCTTGCATAGCTCGGCAAAAAGTGGTTCTGCAAAGGTGTAGCATACCACAAAAGCCAGCCCCACGGCGATGAAGGAACGCACAAGACGCGTGCGCAATTCCCCCAAATGCTCCATGAGCGTCATACCCTTTTCTTCGGGGGGAGGGGGATTTCCGTTTTCATCTAGGGGAGGTAGACCGCGTTCTTCACGGGTTTTGCGCGGTGGGCGCACGCCTTTTGGTTTATTGAGGGGGCGATCTTCTTCAGACTTGGCAAGCTCCTGAGTTTCAGAGTCTACATTTTCGTCCTCGACCTTATCGCTATCTTCCGGCTTTGCTTCGGTGGCATCATCTTGGCTTGGCAAATCGTAGAGTAAGTGCTGGTCTTCCGTAGACAAGTCTTGAGAACTTTCGTGAGTATCGCTGTTTTCGCTGTCCTCACTGTTCGTGTTATATTCGTTGTTCTCGGAATTATCGGAATTTTCAGAGTTATCCTTCAAATCCTCAGGCTTATTTTCTTTGGCATCACTCATGCTACATCCTGTTTTCTTTAAGCTTTGTCAGTGGCAGAGGTGCCAGCTTCGCGCTCAGCTTTAGCCACAGCTTCTTCCACAGGGGATGCGGCTTTATCCGCTAGCTCATGGTCAACAGTTTCTTGAGCAGTAGCTTGTGTTTTGGCAGTGCTAGCATCGGGTGCATCATCTTTTGAGTCATTCTTTGAGTCATCTTTTAAATTGTCTTTCGCATCATCATCGCTAAAAAATTCTTTTTCAGCGGCTTTTTTGCGTTCTTCATGCTCTTCTTGAGCAACCTCTGCATTCATGGTACGTTGAAAATCCGTACTTACGCGCTTAAATTCACCCATGACTTTGCCAAGGGTTTTGGCAATGCCTGGCAAAGATTTTGGGCCAAGTACCACAAGAGCAACTATAAAAATAACTAAGAGTTCTGTACTACCAATACCAAACATATGCTACATATCCCTTTTTTACGCTTTATACAGAGAAATCTGGGAGGAATTTTTGTGAACAAATCCTCCCAGATCTCTCTTTCAAAAAGTTATATTATTCCCACTCAATGGTGCTTGGGGGCTTAGAAGAAATGTCGTATACAACACGATTCACCCCTTTAACTTCATTGATGATACGGCTAGACATGCGCTCAAGCAATTCTGCAGGTAAGCGCGCCCAGTCAGCCGTCATGGCATCTACGCTATCCACAATGCGCAAGGCAATGACATGCTCATAAGTGCGTCCATCGCCCATAACTCCCACAGTTTTTAAGGGGAGGAGCACGGCAAATCCCTGCCATACTTTGCGATACCAGCCGGATTCTTTTAATTCTTCTTGCACAACCTTATCGGCTTTACGTAAAATATCAAGGCGTTCTTCGGTAATTTCACCAAGAATGCGAATGGCAAGGCCAGGACCAGGGAATGGATGACGCCATACAATGGAGTCAGGCATGCCAAGTTCTGCTGCAACTTTGCGTACTTCGTCCTTAAATAATTCACGTAAGGGTTCAATAAGCTTGAGGTTCATGGTATCGGGGAGTCCGCCAACATTGTGGTGACTCTTAATGACCGCACTGGGGCCTTTATGCGAAATAGATTCAATAACGTCAGGATAGAGCGTGCCTTGTGCTAAATAATCAACATGGCCAAGGGCATTAGCTTCTTCATCAAAAACTTCAATGAAAGTATGCCCAATGATTTTACGCTTTTTCTCAGGGTCGTCCACGCCTTTGAGCTTATTTAAGAAGCGGTCTTGTGCTTGTACAAATTTAAGATTAAGATCAAAGTTTTCGCGCAAGTAGGATACAACTTCATCGCCTTCGTTGAGGCGTAAAACACCATTATCTACAAAAATGCAGTGCAAGCGATGCCCAATGGCCTTGTGCAAGAGCACAGCCACAACGGTGGAGTCAATGCCGCCAGAAAGAGCGCAGACCACATGCTTGTCAGGCCCTACTTGTGCGGCCATTTCTTCAATACAGCGCGTCACAAAGGATGACATGGACCAGTCGGCCGTAATGCCGGCAATGGTGAAGATGAAGTTGCGTATAATCTTTTCACCGTCAACGCTGTGATGTACTTCGGGGTGAAATTGTACGGCATAAATTTTTCGGGCAGGGTCAGCCATGGCAGCCACTTCAAGAGTGGGGGTGCTGGCAATGATGTTGAATCCGGCAGGTACACTTTTTACCTTATCGCCATGACTCATCCAAATACGTGAGGGGGATGAAGTATCAAGGCCTTGCCATAGCTCAGAATTTTTATCGGTAAAGGAAAGTTCAGCAGGGCCATACTCACGCGTGACCGACTGTGCCAGCTCACCACCAAGATTTTGTGCAAGAAGCTGCATTCCGTAGCAAATACCAAGTACAGGCACACCAAGTTCCAAAAATCCTGCATCAAGCTTGGGGGCATCTGCCTCACCAACCGAAGCCGGGCCACCGGACAAAATAAGCGCATCCGGTTGCATGGCTTTTACAGCTTCTGCCGTAACATTACAGGGATGAATTTCCGAATACACCCCGGCCTCGCGCACGCGTCGTGCGATAAGCTGGGTTACCTGGGAGCCATAGTCAATAATAATAACTTTACTTGGCATGGTTTTTCCTTAAAATACACAGGGATATGTGCATGTTTTTGACGGCGTGCACATACCCCTTGGGAGTTTTTGTTTGAGAAAGTTAAAAATATTATTTTAATATTTTTAAGGTGTTGCTTAGTTATCTATACGATAATTAGGCGCTTCCTTGGTAATAATAACATCATGGACGTGGCTTTCGCGCAAGCCCGAAGCGGAAATTTCACAATATTGTGTTTTATCACGTAATTCTTCAAGGTTTTTAGCGCCAACATAGCCCATGCCCGAACGCAGTCCGCCCATAAGCTGATAAATGGAGTCCATAACCCCGCCGCGATAAGGCACGCGTCCCACAATGCCCTCAGGCACGAGTTTTTTGCTATTTTCTTGGAAGTATCTGTCAGAAGAGCCTTCCTTCATGGCGTCAATGGAGCCCATGCCGCGATAGATTTTGTATGTACGTCCTTGATAAAGAATGGTTTCGCCGGGGCTTTCTTCGGTGCCGGCAAAAAGGCCACCAATCATGATGGTATTTGCACCCATGGCCAGCGCCTTGACGATATCACCGGAGAATTTAATGCCACCGTCGGCTATGCAGCAACGGTCAAATTCTTTTGCGGCGCGCGCGGCTTCTTGTACTGCTGTTACTTGCGGTACGCCAACGCCGGCCACAATACGAGTGGTGCAAATGGAGCCGGGGCCAATGCCAACTTTTACCGTGTCAGCGCCGGCCTTAAAGATGGCTTTTGCACCTTCATAGGTACCCACATTACCTGCCACCAGCTGACAATGCGGGAAAGAAGCTTTAATTTCTGCAATGGTTTGCAAAACATTGTTCGAGTGTCCGTGGGCAGAGTCAAGCACCAGCACATCCGCACCGGCATCAAGCAAAGCTTCAGCACGCTCAAGACC
>CAYJHU010000195.1:0-4887 GCA_964369655.1 uncultured Desulfovibrionaceae bacterium
TTTTCTATTTTTGCCCAGCTATCCTTAAGGGTAACAATACGGTTAAAGATGGGGGCATTTTCTGTGCTGTCTTTATCCACGCAAAAATACGCAAGACGCTCAAATTGCACACGATCTCCCACCTTAAAACCACGCAAAGCCGGCTCGCACTGAGCTGTAACGATGCTTAGTGAATTGGGGTTAAGGTTATCAAGGAAGCTTTGGCCTTCTTCGACAGCTTGGGGATTTTCTGTGGAAAAGAGTTGGTCATAAAGGCGCACCTCAAGGGGGGCTGCCTGCTCGGCCGAGACCCAATGAATGGTACCGCGCACTTTACGCCCATCTTCCGTTTTACCACCACGACTTTGTGGGTCATAGGTGCAGCGCAATTCTGTGACGTTTCCGTCAGCATCGCAAATGGCCTCATGACAAGTTATATAGTAGGCATAGCGCAAGCGCACCTCATTGCCCACATACAATCTATGGAATTTTTTCGGCGGATCCATACGAAAATCATCGCGCTCAATATACAGCTCGCGCGTAAAGGCCATGGTGCGTGAACCATAGGAAGCATCTTCAGGATGATATGGCATATCAAGGACTTCCGGCATATCTGCAGGATTTTCCGGATAATTGGTGATGACCACCTTAATAGGATCAAGCACAGCCATAACGCGTGGAGTGTGCGCATTTAAGTATTCGCGCTGACAAAATTCAAAGAGCGAATAATCCACCATGGAATCAGCACGTGCAACCCCAATGCGAGTACAAAAATCACGCAAAGCTTCTGGCGGAACGCCGCGACGACGCAAACCGCTAATGGTGGGCATGCGTGGATCATCCCAGCCGCTCACATGCCCTTCTTGCACCAATTGAATGAGCTTACGCTTGGAAAGCACAGTGTACGCCATTTGCAAGCGAGCAAATTCAATTTGTTGTGGGCGATAAATTTTCAGATTTTCTAGCACCCAGTCATAAAGCTCACGGTTATTTTCAAATTCCAGCGAACACAAAGAATGCGTAATTTGCTCCAGCGAATCAGAAATACAATGCGTAAAATCATACATGGGATAAATGCACCACGCATCGCCGGTACGATGGTGTTTTTCGTGGCGAATGCGATAAAGCGTAGGGTCACGCATGATGATATTAGCTGCGCTCATATCGATTTTTGCCCTAAGCACATGCGCCCCATCGGCAAATTCTCCGGCGCGCATACGTCTAAATAAATCTAAATTTTCTTCTATGCTGCGCTCACGATAGGGGCTATTTTGCCCAGGTACAGAAAAATTACCACGCATTTCGCGAATTTCTTCGGCAGAACAAGAGTCCACATAGGCCTTGCCATCTTGGATGAGCTGCTCGGCAAAAGCATATAACTGATCAAAATAGTTAGATGCAAAGCACTCACGCTCCTCCCAATCAGCCCCAAGCCAGCGTACATCTGTGCGGATAGACTCCACATACTCTGTTTCTTCCTTGGTGGGGTTGGTATCGTCAAAGCGCAGATTAAATTTACCGTTAAATTCTGTCGCCACGCCATAGTTCAAGAAGATTGACTTGGCATGCCCAAGGTGCAAATAACCATTGGGCTCAGGGGGAAAACGTGTGTGTACGCGCTGCTCAAAGCGACCCGAAGCATTGTCAGCCATTATGCGAGTGCGAATAAAATCTCCGCCACTTTCCAAAGTATTTTTTGAAGTATCATCTGTCATGTAATACACCTATTCTATTGTTTTTTTCCTGTGCCGTCTGGGCCAAAAAATGTGTCTAATTGATGATTATCGCCGGGGATGCTAAAATATCCGTCCTGCACAATTTCTGCATCACCCATTTGTAATAACTTTCCCACGGTGACAAATACATAGCCTTGCTCTTGTAATTTTTCAACCAAGCGCGGCACCAGCACCTCTGTCCCCTTGGGAACCATATTGCCATGGAAAAGTAAAATGGAGCCGGGGCGCACGGTGCCTATGACTTCTTCAAGCACTTCCGGCGCGCTATTATCATCAGTAGTTTCGCCCACCACATCCCATTGAATAATGGTCAGGCCCTTATCATGTAAAAATTCAAGTGCTGCCTTTGATGAACGACCATAAGGGAAGCGAAAAAGAGTCAGCTCCGAAGGCTTTTCTAAGGCATGGGAATCTTTTTGCAAAGCCTCCAGCTCAAGCTCATATTGTGCCTGCGTATAATCCACCTGCTCCTGCATGCCACGCTCACTCAAAAGGGCAAAATTTCCATGCGTCCAAGCATGATTGCCAATTTCAAATAAGTCATTCTTAATGAGCTCATGCCCGCGCTCTTTATGCGTGCGCAGCCACTTGCCGCCAATAAACATGGTGGCAGGTATTTTATTTTTTGTTAAATATTCTACGAGCTTTACATTATAGCCCGTGGTCTTGGTGGCAAGCTCACAAAAATCAAAAGTCAGCGCAATCACCTTGCGCTCACCCACATTTACACGGCGCACAATGCCGTAAAATTCGGCAGTACTCGGCTCTTGCTCTTGCCGTGCTTCATGCGCCTTGGGCACCAGTCGTGCAGGCGGGCTCGCAACATTGGGCGCGCTGCCCTTGATGTCACCCAGTAACCCTTGATTACTATGCTCAAACAAAAACATGGCAAGAAAAATAGCTATACCAATAAGAATGGATGTAAATGTACGCATAAATTATTCTTTATTGTTAGCGCAAATAAATTTTGCAGCTTGTAAAAGATTTTCCACGCAATATATATTTTGCTCGCGCGCCAATTGGCGTAAATCTTCTTGCTCTGTCAGCAAAAGAGCCGTACAACCAGCCCCTTGACCAGCATGCACATCACTCATTCTATCACCAATCATATAGGATTTTTTCAAATCAATATTCAGCTCTTTTGCAGCATCAAGCAACATGCCGGGCAAGGGTTTACGGCAGTGACATTTTTCCGTAAAATCAGGATGATGCGGACAATAATAAAAAGCGTCTATGCGACACGCGGCTTTGGCATAAAGCTCAGCATTGGCAAAAGCATGCAAAGTTTGCACGGCTTTTTCGTCATACATCCCCCTACAAATACCTGATTGATTGGTCACAACTACGAGTAAATACCCGGCTTTAGCAAAAATGGCGAGAGCCTGCGGAACATCCGCAAGCCATCGCCAATCTTCGCGCTTATATACATAGCCCGTGTCTTCATTAAGGGTGCCGTCTCTATCTAAAAAAATAGCAGGACGAGGTGCATTATGCACATTTAAACCTAATGAAGCCATGGGGAATTACTGTTTCATGGGAGCTGAGCTTTTGCCAGCCTCCAATAATTGCGTCAAATACTTTTGCACCAAATCAAGCTCTGCTTGGCTTACTTCTGGCATGTCATTTTGACGTGAACCTTCTGAAACAATATATAAAGCTGCAGCGGCCTTTCCCATCACTGAAAAGAAGCGACGTGGCTCCCAGCCCTTGGCTTGAACCCAATTTTTTGCTGCATCAGAATACACAAAGTCGGGCTTGCCCCCAACCATTTGTGGATGGGCTTGTTCTTTTTGAGCGATGGCCCAAGTTCGAAATTGCGGAAGCGTTTGTATAAAAGACACAAGCTCCTTATCTGTCATAGGAGGCTGACTTTCATACACATTTTTGGCATGCACTGTGGCAGAGAAAATTAAACACAAAAAACAGAGCGCACTTGCCAAAACATGTAGCTTCCGTAATAAAAATAACTGCATAAATGTTCCTTAGTATTGAACAGCACTAAAGGTGTTGAGTTGTTGTATATTGTGGAAAGATTCAAGATAACGTAAAGTTCCGGATTTACCACGAATAATAATGGAGTGTGTGATGGCATTACCGCCGGAATATTTTACGCCGCGCAAGAAAGAACCACCGGAAATACCCGTAGCCGCAAAAAAGCAATCATCGCCGCGGATAAGTTCATTGACGGTCAAAACTTCGCGCGTATCAATGCCAGCGTCGGCAAGTGCTTCTTTTTCCACATAGGATTGAGGATCAAGACGCGCAAAAATCTGTCCGCCAAGTCCCTTAATGGCGCAAGCCGAAAGCACGCCCTCGGGGGTGCCACCTGTGCCCATCATTACATCCACCTCAGAGCGTGGATCAACGGCCATGAGCGCGCCCGTGACGTCGCCATCTCTATGAAGCTGAATACGAGCGCCAGCGCTACGTATTTTTTGGATAAGTTCTAAGTGTCTTTCTTTATCAAGCACAAAAACAACTAAGTCTTGTACTTTTTTGCCAAGGCTCTTGGCTATATTTTGCAAATTAACCTCAACAGGGGCGTCGAGGTCTACCACATTTCGTGCTTCATTAGGAACCACAAGCTTTTGCATATAATAGCTTGGACCGGGAGTATACATGGTGCCGGCAGGGGCAACGCCCACAACAGAAATAGCATTGGGACGACCATAAGCAAGCAAGTTCGTGCCCTCAACTGGGTCAACGGCCACATCAAGCTTGGTGCCTTGGCCAGAGCCTACTTCTTCACCATTATAGAGCATGGGTGCATGGTCTTTTTCACCTTCACCGATGATAATTTTTCCTTGTACATTCAGTGAATTAAAAGTAATTCGCATGGCATCAACGGCAGCTTGATCGCCTGCTTCCTTGTCACCACGCCCAAGCCAACGAGCCGAAGCAAGTGCTGCTGATTCTGTTATACGCACAAGATCAAAAGCTAAATTTTTTTCTGGATTTTCTACCATGGCCATACTGTCCTCCTAAACCACTTACAATACAAAGTAAGATATTAATAAAATAGCATAAAAAGATTTTTTGCACTGCGTACAAATATCTTTCGCGAAGCATGCTACTCCAGAACAGCACAAAAGGCAAAAGAATTATACCTTAGAAATGTGTCAAGAACACAGCATTCAAGTTTGCGTTTTCTGGGGGAGGGAAACCTTTTTGA
>CAYJHU010000196.1:0-4819 GCA_964369655.1 uncultured Desulfovibrionaceae bacterium
GTGGGGGGAAGGAGACCCCTTTTTGGCGCTAGCAAAAGGGGTCTCCTTCCCCCCATCAAAAACTTTTATACTCCTAGCTGGTCATGCCCTTAAAGGCCACAAAGGCCAGTGACATGAGCCCTGCCATAATGAGTGCAATGGGAGTTCCCATCATGGCTTTAGGTACGCGGCAGGTTTCAAGTCTTTCGCGCACGCCCGCCATAAGTACCAATGCTAGTAAAAAGCCGGCACTAGAGGCCACGGCATAGAGCATGGACGTGATGAAGTCATATTCCTCTCTTTGTACCAAGATGGCTACACCCATAACCGCGCAGTTGGTGGTAATGAGTGGCAAGAAAATGCCCAAGGATGCATAAAGTGGTGGAACCATTTTTTTGAGGAACATTTCCACAAATTGCACCAAGGATGCAATGACGAGAATAAAGACAATGGTTTGTAAATATCCTAAGTCATAGGGAACAAGTACATATTTTTGCATGGCATAGGTACAAGCCGTTGCCATGATGGTTACAAAGATAACCGCGCCGCCCATACCAATGGCCACGCCGTTTTCCTTGGAGCAACCAAGATAAGGGCAGTTACCAAGATATTGAGCAAGGACGATGTTGTTTACAAAAATTGCCGAGATGAAAAGTTGAAATATATCCATAACGCCCCCTATTTATTTCCCATGGCGCATGCACCGCATGCAGAGCAACCATGTGTGGGATTGGCGGGCTCTTCAAGGCCCTTGCGTGAAGCTTGCCACTTAGAAAAGGCATTCATGGCGCATAAAATAATCCCAAGACAAATAAAGGCGCCGGGAGCTTCGACCATAACGAGGAATGGCTCAAAGCCGTCCCACATAATTTGTTTGCCAAAAAGCTGGCCCGTGCCCAAAAGTTCACGCATGCCACCAAGGAAGGTTAAGGACATGGCAAAGCCAAGACCCATCCCAAGGCCGTCAGCTATGGAAAGTGCCACAGTATTTTTGGCGGCAAAAGCCTCAGCACGCCCCAAGATAAGACAGTTTACCACGATAAGTGGCACAAAGATGCCAAGCTGTTGGTAAAGGGGATAGGCATAGGCCTGCATAAGTAATTCCACCGAAACCACCAGTGAGGCAGAAATGGCAATATAGCAGGCAATACGTACTTTTTTGGGGATAATGCTACGTAAAAGCGAAATAATAAGGTTTGATAACACCAGAACAAAGATAACCGCCATGCCCATGCCAAGGCCGTTTTCGGCAGATTTTGTTACTGCCAATACCGGACAAAGCCCGAGCAAGAGACGAAAAGGTGGCAGTTCGTTCCAAAGACCTTTAGTGAATTCTTTTGTAAATTGGTTCATATATACACCTTATTTCCACTTTTGCAGGATTTGTTCTTTGATTTCTGCAAATATTTTTGCCGCATTGGCCACCGCAATGGCGGTTCCTGCTGAGGACACGGTCGCGCCGGAAATGGCGTCGATGCTGCCGCCATCTTTTTTAAGCTTAACATCCATGGGCTTTCCCACAAATTGTGCAGTAAAGCGGGGCTGTAAAATAACGTCACCAATGCCTGGTGTTTCTTTCATGGTGGTGACACCAACGCCCACCAACGTATCGTTGCTGGGGTTAAAGCCCACCATGACGCTTATGTCGCCGCCAAATCCCTTACCCTTATCTTCAAGGGCAACGCCGGTGAGTTTGCCGTCTTTTTTGGCAGGAAAAACCATGACACTACGCCCGTCTTTAAGAGTGAATTTTGCTCTATCGGTGACGGGTGAGTTATCTGCTTCTGCAAAAATTCTTTTGAGAGCAGGCTCTTGTACATAGGTGAGGACTTGCTCCTCAATGGGCAAGGCTGTAAGTTGCTTAAGATATGAAAGTGCAAAACCAGAAATACCGCAAATGAGCGATAAGACCACAAGCATTCTGAGTATATCGCGCATTATTGGCCTCCAAAGGGTTTGGGACGTATGCCGTCAAGTAAGGGAGTGAGGAAGTTGATGAGCAAAATGGCAAAGGGAACGCCGTCAATATGCACACCGTAAACTCGAATAATGATGACTAATATACCGCCAAGCAGTCCGTACAGCATCATGGGGATTTGCCTGTCTGGTGAGGAAGAAGGTTCCGTTGCCAGAAAGAATCCGCCAAGCAGCGTGGAGCCGGTTAATAAATGGAAGACAGGTGAGGCGTAGGCATTAGCATCGATGGCATGGAAAATAGCCCCGGTTGCAAGTACGCCCACAAAAAAGCTTGCGGCAATTTCCCAGCGAATAATACCACGCAAGGTCAAAAATATACCGCCAATAATCAGGCCAAGGGATTGAGCTGCCCCAAGGCCGCCAATTTGAATGCCTAAAAGCAGTTCGAGGTGGGTGCTTTCTTGGGCTATGGCAGCGCCAAAATATTTTAATTGTACCAAGGGGTCCACAAAGGCCGTGTTAAGCTGCATGGCGTTGGGATCCATATAGATGGGCCATGATACATAAAGTAAGGCCCAGCCCACAAGGGCGCTATTGACAGGATTTGCCCCAAGGCCGCCAAAGGCCATTTTACCAAGACTAATACACAGCGCAACGCCCACCATGACAAGCCACCAAGGTGCCGCCGCCGGTAAAAGGAAAGAAAAAAGCAAGCTGGTAATCACTGCAGAAAAATCATCTACCACTATATCGCGGTCCATGATTTTTTGACAGAGAGCCTCTACAATGATGCCGGTGAGCATGGCTAGAGCCATAACCCTTGCTGCCGGTAAGCCCCAATGCCATACGGCCATAGCAACGGCGGGGACAAGAGCTAAAAGTGTAGTAAAATTCATGGAACGAATGGTACGTCCACAATGCCAAAAGGGAGGAGAACTTACAGCCAGTAGAGTAGATGTTGCTTGTGCCATAGGTGCTCCTTATGATGCCGCAGCTTCAGAGTCAGCTGCTTCTATTTGAATTTCTTCAAGTTTACTTAAGGCTTCTTCCTGCAAGAGCTTATGCTTGGCAAGGCGAATGTATTGTAATACAGGGCGACGTGCCACACAAACATAACCACATAAGCCGCAGTCAAGACAGGAAAAAATATGTTCCTTACGACATCTTTCGTGCAAGGCAAATTCTGCATAGCGACTCAGTGTCGAAGGGGTGAGACGTGCAGGGCAGACCAGTACACAGGAGCCGCAATTGATACAAGGGCTGTGTCCTATAATGGCCGGAACGTCACCGGATTCTAATACAAAAACCCCATGCGTGCCCTTGGTGACACTGCGCTCAAGGGTGTCGAGGCTTTCGCCGCGTAAGGGACCACCACGCAAGACAGTATCGCCTTCTTCGATTTCAATTTGGGCATGGGCAATGATTTCACCAACATTACAGCCATCTTTGACGATGAAGTTTTCGGATTTTGAGTACGAGCCTACGGTCAATACCGTTTCCGTAAGGGGAAGGCCGGTATGCCCGACGCGCCCAAGACTCCAAAGATTGTGCAGGCTTACGCAAGCTACATCCGGAGGATTTTCCTTGCCGGTGACATTTCTAATGACCAGCTCGGTGAGACTCTCCGGATAGGTGGCAGGCACGTGAACGACCTTTAAGCCTTCGTAGGTAAATTGCATGCCATGCGGCAAAGCCAAAATAATTTCGTCTGCTTGCTGAAAGCGCTTTAAAAGCTCAAGGCCAGCACGAAAGGTTTTGCCATAGTTGGTGAGCATAGGCTCGGCCCAGGCTACACCAGGATCTGGATTTAAGGCATTGATAATTAGGGTTTTACATTTTTTTCCAAGGGATTTTGTGTTGACCCCAAGTTTCTTTACTTGCAACATGAGCTCTTCGCCCACAAGATTTGTGGCGAGCACATCAATGGGCTCAACTTCTATCAGTGGTGCATCTTCCGCCGGTTCTTGGGCGGTGATAAAGATACTGCGCTCATTCACATCAGATACAACGCCATAAATGGGAGCAAAAAGATCTCCTTTATCCGCGGAAGGGTGCTCGGCAAGGAGCATACCGGGATGAACGGCGCATTTTTTCTTGATGCCATCGGCAAGTGTAAAGCCTTCGCGATTTAGGCGCAGCTTGCTGGGCTTTGGTCCCTCGCTAAAGCGCTGCGTTATGCCATACACAAGATGGAATCGAGGGTCGTTAAGTATTTGAAAATGTTGTTTCATACATTCCTCACTTGGTGTGGCATTGGTTGCACTGTTCAGAAGTATAGGGGCCGGCCTTAGCTGTTTCGTGGCAAGTTATGCATTGTCCGTGGAATGCAGTCATGCGATCAGGAATAAGCTCAGCAGGCTTTTCGGTGTGGCAGACAGCGCAGCTCATATATTTTTCGTTAAATTTAAAGACTTCTGGGCCTTTTTCTTTTAACTGCTTACGATTGTCAATGACGGCGTGGCAAGTTGCACAATCCTTAGTGCCACTATCAAACATATCTTCGTGGCAGCTTTGGCATTTGGTGTGCACAGCATCGCGCAAGGAAGGGGTGCTATCGGAACTTCCGCTTTCGTGACAGTTGGCGCAATTTTGCGGTTCTGGTTCAATGTCCGTATCTTCGTGGTGACACGATGTACAGTCAAGACCATAGTCTTCGGCGTGCTCTTTGTGGCTCCAGTCGACTTTTTTGGCAAATTCCATATGGTGGCAGGTGGCGCAAGCATCGGGACCTTTCATAGTTTTGCTATGTGTGGTTTTAAAGGTCTCGTTGAAGTCCACCCCGTGACAGCTCCCACACGCCATGACTGTTTCTTTTTCTACAATCATTTCGTGGTGGCAGAGACTACACGACATATCTTCGTAATCCAGATGTTTTTGGTGATTAAAAACAACCTTACCGCCTGCATTTTCAAGTAAAATACGT
>CAYJHU010000197.1:0-4798 GCA_964369655.1 uncultured Desulfovibrionaceae bacterium
CTGTGGGGGGAGAGCCCTTTTTTTAAAAAGGGCTCTCCCCCCAGTAAAAACCTCACCCCTTATCACTTACCCCTTACGCACTCACCACCGGCCTGTAGTCCATGGTGCGCTGTACAGGCTTAAAGCCTGCTTCTTCAATAATTTGATGTATATCTTCACGGGTTAAACTATAGCTTGTTCCGGCTGCAGCCACCACATTTTCTTCTAACATGAGAGAACCAAAATCATTGGCGCCATAAAAAAGCGCCAATTGCCCAATTTGTGGCCCCATGGTGACCCATGAAGATTGAATATTTTTAATATTATCAAGCACAAGCCGTGAAAGCGCAAGCATGCGCAAATACGCCGGCGCCGGTAATGTTTCGCAGCGAATATCGGTGTTGGCCGGCTGAAAAGTCCAAGGAATAAAGGCTGTAAAACCATTTGTCTTGTCTTGTGTGGCACGCACGGCAAAAAGGTGATCAAGGCGATGGGCTGGTTTTTCTTCGTGCCCAAACATCATGGTTGCTGTTGTGCGCAAGCCAATGGCATGCGCCTCTTCCATGATGGCAAGCCATACATCGGCTGAGCACTTATTGGGCGAAACTTGCTTACGTACTTCATTGTGCAAAATTTCAGCACCGCCTCCTGGCAAAGATTGCAGACCGCTGGCTTTTAATCTTTGCAAAATGTCCTTGGTGCTTAAATTATAAAGCTTTGCCCAGTATGCAATTTCCGGCGGAGAAAAGGCGTGAATATGCAATTGCGGCCACGTGCTTCGAATCCAACTAAGAAGCTCTTCGTACCATTCAAAGGGTAAATGCGGATGATGCCCACCCTGCATAAGAATTTGCGTGCCACCAAGAGCAAGGGTTTCTTCGATTTTCTGCGTAAGTTCCTCACGACTAATGACATACGCACCTTCGCTTTCCGGCACACGATAAAAGGCACAAAAACGGCACGCACATACGCAGACGTTGGAATAATTGATGTTTCTGTCTCCCACATAGGTGACAATGGGCTCAGGATGCAAACGCAAACGCATGGCATGAGCTAGACTGGCAAGGGTATGCAAACTTGCGTCATTATATAAAATTTCTGCGTCTGCTCGGCTAAGACGCTGAGCATCTAAACATTTTTCAGCTACTTCCAAAACCTTGTTACTTTCCGTAAAAGCACTATGATGTAAAGAGCTTACCATCTTACACATCCTCCGATACACGCGTGCTTTCTGCGCTATTTGCATCAACATCTGCATGCACTTTTTCAAAGAGGGCGTTACGCCGCACCGGCTCAAAGCCGGACTCACGAATCATATGTTCAAGGGCGGCAATGGTCATGCCTTGCTCTGAGGTTGCGCCTGCCATATGCCCGATGTGCTCTTCCACAATGGTGCCGTCAAGGTCGTTGGCTCCGTACCAAAGGGCAGTTTGCGCCAGTTTATTGCCCATCATCACCCAATAAGCTTTAATGTGCGGAATATTGTCCAGCATAAGACGCGAGACCGCCACCGTACGCAATTGGTCTAGGCCGCGATGTTGCCCAAGCTGTGATTTCGGCAAGGTCAATTTGCTGTTTTTTGTTTGGAAGGGCAAAGGAATAAAACAAGTAAAGCCGCCGCTTATATCTTGTTGCTCGCGCAGGCGACACAAATGGTCAACCCTAGCCTCTGCATCTTCAATATGTCCATAAAGCATGGTGCAATTAGTACGAATACCAAGACTATGCGCCTCACTACAAATGCGTAGCCAGGCCGCGGCATCTGACTTTCCGGGGCAGATGGCATTACGCACTTTGGGGTCAAAAATTTCTGCCCCCCCACCCGGCATCATGACAAGCCCGGCTTTTTTTAATCTTTGTAAAACTTCAAGGGTGGTGATTTTTTCTAGTCGCGCAAAGTGATCAATTTCAACGGCGGTAAAAGCTTTAATCATTAAGTTTGGCGCCATGTTGCATACCGAACTTAATACATCCTCAAACCACGCCAGTGGCAAAGTAGGATGACAACCACCCACAATATGCAATTCATCAAGCTGTAATGATTTAAGATTTTGTGCAGAGGATACTTTTTCTAAAATATCGTCCTTGCTGAGCACAAAGGCGCCATCTTGACTTTCCTTTTGTCGACAGTACGCACAAAAAGAACATTCGCTGACACAAACATTGGTATAATTTATATGGCGGTTTACCACATAATATGTGGAGTTTCCATGCATTTTTGTGCGAACATGATGCGCAAGCGCTCCTACAGCGTTCACATCCTTACAGGCAAAAAGCGCCACGCCATCTGCAAGGGAAAGACGCTCACCAGCCATAACCTTTTCATATATTTTCTGCAGGCCAAGCTGCGTATAGTATTTGACGTTAAGCATAGTTTGCGAGTATGTTCCCAAGTGCCGAAGCTGTCAATGTGATTTTGCCCCCTTTTGGCATTAAACTTAGAGGTAATTGTATGAAAGAGACCTTAAGACTTGGAATTTCCCCCTGTCCTAACGATACATATATTTTTCATGCCCTTTTGCATGGGCTAGTTCCTGTGCCCTTTAATATCGACTACTGTCTTGCCGATGTGCATGAGCTCAATACTCGCGCAAGCCAAGGCGAACTGCAGGCAACCAAGCTTTCTGTAGGAGTTTTACCTAAGGTTTTAGACAATTATGCCGTACTCAACAGCGGCGGGGCTTTGGGTTTTGGCTGTGGACCTTTGCTAGTCAGCAAAGAGCCGCTCACTCAAGAGATGCAAAAAAAAGCCAGCATTGCCATCCCAGGACACACCACCACTGCCGCTATGCTTTTAGATTTGCATGGTGGTTTTGAGGGCAAAAGGCAAGCAATGGTTTTTGATAGGGTCATGCCCGCAGTGCTCAATGGTGATGCAGACATGGGACTTATTATCCACGAAGGACGTTTTACCTATGAAAATTTGGGACTTACAAAAATCCTAGATCTTGGAGAATGGTGGGAAAGTGTCTATCGCTTACCCTTGCCACTGGGGTGTATATGCGTGCGCCGAGATGTGCCAAAAGATATGTGCAAAGCCCTAGAAACTGCTATTAGCCAAAGTATTGAATATGCCCGTACCCATCCCGAAGCCAGCAGAGATTTTATCCGCGCCCATGCTCAAGAATTGTCCGACGAGGTCATTCAAGCTCACATCTCTACCTTTGTAAATGATTTCAGTATTTTTCTTGGATATGATGGACAAAATGCCCTCCAAAAACTTTTAAACGCACGACCTGATGTGGAAAACATCAGCACTGATTCCATATTTCTAGAAAATTAATTACAAAGGTCCCTATGCATCCCCTTAAAACTTCGTATTTCTCTTCTTTAGAGGCAAAGCGTCTTATGCGCCTTGGCATGCCCATTTTCATCGCCCAGCTTTCGGGCGTAGGCATGAATCTTGTGGATACCATCATGACAGGGCAAGCAAGCTCGGTAGACATGGCCGCTGTGGCCGTGGCCTGTTCGGTCTGGCATCCCATATCCCTTTTTGGCATAGGTGTTTTGCTCACCGTTTCCCCTCTATGTGCGCAACTCGTTGGCGAAGGAAAAAGCGCCAAAACGCCACATATTATGCGCCAAGGGCTGTGGTGTGCTTTAATTTTAGCCATACCGCTCATGCTTATATTCTATCTTGCCGCATCCTACATGGGGGCGTTTAATCTTGACCAAAATTTAGAAAAGCTCGCCAGCGGCTATTTACGTGCAGTGCTTTGGGGGCTTCCAGGCTATTATGTTTTCGTGTGCGTGCGCGGATTTGTGGAAGGCTTTTCCATGACGCGACCGGCCATGATTGTGGCCTTTACGGCGCTACTCATCAACATTCCCATCAACTATATTCTAATATACGGGAAATTTGGCATGCCTGCACTCGGCGCTGTTGGTTGCGGCGTAGCCACAGCTTTTTGCTTTACTTTTATGGGAGCCGCCATGGTGGCCTATGTTTGCTATGGGCAAAAATTTAAGAAATACGGGCCACTTTTTCGCCCCATGTTCCAAAAAACACCCCCCACAAGCGAAAGTATAGCTGATGTCCAACCTCGCTTTGACGGCAAAAACGTCAAACGCATCTTCCGCATAGGACTGCCCGGCGCCTTGGCCATGCTTTTTGAGGTGACACTTTTTGCTGCTGCTGCCCTTGCCATTGCGCCCCTTGGCACCATCAGCGTTGCTGGGCACCAAGTGGCTTCAAGCATTGCTCAAGTACTCTTTATTATTCCGCTTTCCATAAGCATTACCACAACCATTATCATCGGGCACTACCTTGGTGCAGGCCAAATCATTCGTGCACGCTATACCATGTGGACAACCCTTATTATTGGACTGGCCATTGCTTGCATAAGTAGCTTACTTATTTATATCTTTAGAGACACTATCGTCTATTGGTATAATGACGAACCCACCGTCACCAGCCTTGCCATCATGCTTATTGTGTATGCGGCCTCTTTCCAAATCATGGACAGCATACAAATAATTTGTGTTGGTATTTTGCGTGGTTATAATGACACAAATGTTTTGTTTGTTGTATGCCTCATCACGTACTGGGTCATTGGCTTCCCCCTCGGGTACACGCTATGTCATACTGACTTTTTGGCTCCTGCCATGGGACCGGCGGGCTTTTGGTGGGGCTTTATTGCGGCGCTGAGCATCAATTGCCTATGCTTTTGCTGGCGCATTGTTAAGCTTAATAAGCTCAACACCACAGAAGTACATACAAAAATTAATGCGTAATTTTATGAGTTTAGCGGAATTATTTTTAAGTCCTCCGGAGGGAAGGGGCGCTGCCCCTTCACCCCGCCAAAGGGGATAATCCCCT
>CAYJHU010000198.1:0-4769 GCA_964369655.1 uncultured Desulfovibrionaceae bacterium
TATGAAGCTCAAGATTTTTATTAAAACACTAAAAATAATATAAAAACAACCCAAGTATTTTTAATTTGGGAGGCTCTGCCTCCCAAGCCCTCCGCCAAAGGGGTTTAACCCCTTTGGAAACCCTAGTCCCCCCTTTTCAACAAGTTAAAAAGGGCGTTTTAATTTTTCTGTCATAATAAATTTTATTAAAATTCAATCCCCCAGAAAAAATTCAAATTAGATATTTCTTGTGTTTTTACGAAATTTGCGCTAGCAGGCAAGGCTATGAAGAAGTTACGATTTTATAGCGTTAGCTTAGGCTGCCCCAAAAACCGTGTGGATACAGAGCATTTACTTGGTTCTCTTGCTTTAGACATGATTCCTACAGAGCATATGGGACGAGCCCAAATGATTTTTGTAAACACTTGCGGTTTCATAATGCCTGCCATTGAAGAATCCGTGCGCAGTATTGTGGAAATTATTCATCATATATCTACCCTCAAACGCCGCCCTCTGCTCGTTGTGGCAGGTTGTCTTGTGGGAAGGTTTGGGATTGACGCCCTTGCTAAAGATTTACCTGAGGTGGATCTTTGGCTCCCCAATGCAAGCCTTGATACCTGGCCAGCACAAGTGGCAACTGCCCTTGGCTTAAAGGAAAATGTTCTACAGCAAGGACGCTTACTTTCTACTCCACAGTCCTATGCTTGGCTTAAAGTTAGCGACGGCTGTCGCCATGCATGTTCTTTTTGCACTATCCCTTCCATACGTGGCAAACACCGCTCACAACCTGCAGAAAAACTTGTGCAAGAAGCTTCAATGCTTCTGGAACAAGGGGTGAAAGAATTGGTGCTTGTGGCTCAAGATGTGAGCTGTTGGGGTGAGGATTTAGACAGTACGGGAGAAAAAGATTTACGTTATCTTCTAGAAAAGCTCTTGCCTCTTCAAGGTTTACAATGGCTACGCCTTATGTACCTCTACCCTACCGGCATGACACAAAATATGTTGCCCTTTTTGCAAGAAGCCGCGCAAGATGGAGTACTTTTACCGTATTTTGACATACCCATGCAGCATGCGCATGAGGATATTTTACGGCGCATGGGGCGCCCCTTTGCCAAAGATCCACGAGTTGTGGTTGATAGCGTGCGTCACTTTTTACCGCAAGCAGCTTTGCGCACTTCGTTTATTGTAGGTTTTCCGGGTGAAACTGACGAACATTTTCGCTGTTTACAAGATTTTATTATCCAAACACGCCTGCATCATGTGGGAGTTTTTAGCTATCAACCGGAAGAAGGTACCAAGGCAGCCAACATGCCGCAACAAATTGAAAATACAGTAAAAGAAGAACGAAGAAACCAGCTTATGGCCATTCAAGCTGATATTTCAGCACATATTATGGAACAAGAAGTTGGGCAGGAACATAAGGTACTTGTGGACAGTGAGCATGAAGAATGGCCCGGACTGCATGTTGGTCGGGTTTGGTTTCAAGCACCGGAAGTGGACGGCATGACCTATATTAGTGGTCCACAAGTACAAGTTGGACAAATGGTAAAAGCCAATATTGTTGAAAGCAGCGACTATGACCTTACTGCACTGACCGAATAAATATTCTTTTGACTTATTTTAACTTTGTGTTATCATTGTCTTGCATTAAGTTAATGTTCATTAACGTATCTTCATAAACATAGGATAGCCATGTCTGAATCTCAAAATAAATCTCCTTGGTGGCGGCACTTTGAACATACCAAAGAACCAGAAATTGTTTTTGAAGACTGTAGTCTTTTAGACTATTTGGATAGAGCTGCAGAGCAATATCCAAACCAAAAAGCCATTATTTTTCAAAACTATACCCTAACCTACGCAGGACTTCAGCAAAAAGCTGAAGCCTTTGCGGCAGCTTTGCGTTTGCAAGGCGTTAATACAGGTGACAGGGTCGCCATCATGTTACCGAACTTGCCACAAACCATGATTGCCATATGGGGCGTGCTTAAAGCAGGTGCGGTAGCTGTTATGACCAATCCGCTCTATATGGAAAAGGAATTAACGCACCATTTTTCAGATTCAGACGCTAAAATTCTTATTACTCTTGACCTTTTGTGGCCAAAAATTGAAGAATTATACGATCAACTAAACTTACGTTTATGTATTGTTACTCGTGTTGCCGACGGACTTGCCTTTCCCTTAAATATACTACAACCGTGGAAAGCTAAGCGCCAAAACACTCTCGTACATGTGCCCTACAATGACGTGAGCATTATCTCATGGGCTCACTTTACAAATCTGAAAGAACGCTATGCGCATAAAATACGTAATCCTCGTGAAATGCTGGCTTTTTTACAATATACCGGTGGTACCACCGGCGTTTCCAAGGCGGCCATGCTCACCCATGGAAACCTTACAAGCCAGATGCAAATATTAAAGTA
Source organism: uncultured Desulfovibrionaceae bacterium (assembly GCA_964369655.1). Classification (GTDB taxonomy): domain Bacteria; phylum Desulfobacterota; class Desulfovibrionia; order Desulfovibrionales; family Desulfovibrionaceae; genus CAYJAD01. The sequence continues at coordinate 2,400 of CAYJHU010000198.1, forward strand.
TATTATTTTTAATACGCCTAAATATGACTATTCAAAAGCCGAGGGTGGACTGTTTACTTTTCTTTCCATCTTACCATTTTTCCATATTTTTGGCTTAGCCGGCAATGTTATTTTACCGGCAGTGCTGGCCTCTTCCAGCATTCCTGTGCCGCGTTATACACCGCATGACTTATTACATACCATTGATAAGTATAAACCTAATTTTTTCATTGGCGTGCCATCAGTTTATATTTCACTCATGCAACAAAAAAATCTGCCCAAATACGATCTCTCCTGCATAGAATTGTGTATTTCCGGCTCTGCACCCTTCCCCGTTGAAGCATTAGCACGCTTTAAAAAACTTACAGGGGCTTGCATTACAGAAGGACTTGGACTTACCGAAGCCTCTCCCTGTATTACTGCAAATCCTTTATATGGCATGCAAAAAGATGGATCTGTGGGCGTTGCCCTCCCCGGCACAGAAGTGCAAATCGTCGATAGTGAAACCGGCACACGCAAACTTGCTCCCTATGAACTTGGTGAACTCATTGTACGTGGGCCGCAGGTTATGCAAGGTTATTGGAATAAACCAGAAGAAAATAAATTGGCAATGCGCGACGGCTGGCTTTATACCGGTGATATTGCTTACTTTGATGAAGACGGCTATATTTTCATCGCGGACAGAAAAAAGGACATGGTCATTATCGGTGGATATAATGTATATCCACGTGAAGTTGATGAAGTTTTGTATGAACATCCACTTGTGGCAGAAGCCGTTGTGGTGGGCATTCCGCACCGCACACGTGGCGAAGTGCTCAAAGCCTTCGTTGTGCCGCGCCAAGGAGAAGACCTCAGTGTAGCAGCTCTTTTAGCTCATTGTCGTTCACGCTTAGCACATTATAAAATCCCCAAAGACATTGAATTTTGTGATGAACTTCCAAAATCACTGGTAGGAAAAGTGCTTCGGCGTGTACTGCGTGATGCTGAGCTTGAAAAAATGGAAGCTTCTGGTGAGCTTGCAGCCATAAATGCACCTGTGGAAGATTTTGTGGATGAAGCTATTGAATCACAACAAGCGCAATTAGCAAAAGAAAAAAGTCAGCTTCTACGCGAGCAAGCCGAAGAAATGATGGCTGAAGCTAAGAAGAAAGCTGAAGAAATGATGGCTGAAACCAAGAAAAAAGCCGAAGAACTTATGGCAGAAGCCAAGAAAAAAGCCGAAACAATGCTCACTCAACTAGAGCAAGTCAAATCCTCCATGGTTGAACGCGTGGAGAAAATGAAAGACGGTGATGATTCAAAGACTGATTCCAAAGAGACTCAAGACAATAAAGAAAACAAAGATTCTAAAGATAAAGAGTAATTTTTTACGGGAGGGGATTTTTTTGAAAATTCCCTCCTATCCTTCAATATAAATCAGGGTCAGCCGGCAAGCGCTCCCAATTAATCTTTCCCTTTTTCTTATATTTGCGTAAGAGAACGTACATGGTGCCCGCTCCGCCATCAGTGGCTTTTCCTGTGCAAAAAGCAAGCACCACGCGCTTAAACGGATCTTGCGTAAGCCATAATTGCAATTTATCTCGTAACACTCCAAAACCATTGGGAGAATTCTTTCCTCTTCCGGGTATAAGCAAAAGAGTTCGCATTCCTTTATACCACGCAGAGCGAAAAAAATTCACTAATCTGTGATAGGCTTGCTCAGCATTCAAACCATGTAAATCAAGATGCGCTTCAGGACTATATTGGCCATTTCGCAAATTCTCCATGGTCAATATATCAAGACCAACCACATGCCCTTCTAAATATTCACCCTTTAGGGATAAAGAAAATTCCACATTTTTTTCCAGCATATTGGCAAAGCTTTCTTTTCTTTGTTCTTCAGACATGCTTGGCAAAACAACTTTAGCAATATCGCGCCCTTTACCCTGCAAAGGATTTACTTCCTTCATGGCTTTGGCAAAGGCAAGCATATCTTCTTCTGTTTTACCGCTCGCGTGCTTTTCTGCACTTAGAAGTAAACTTTGCATATCTTGCTCTGGTTCATGGGTAAGATTTTGTTCAATTTCTTGCTTATTGATTGTATCTTCTTTTTGAGGATGACTAGAAGAAGTTTGTTTACCCGTATTTGGTTGAAAAAGCTCTCGAAAGCTTGCTTCATTTTCCATAGTGTTCCATGAAGTTTTTTCTTTGCGAACTTTACTCTTTATGCCCTGTACCGCTTGCAAAAAGAGCTCATCTTCAGCTAAATTCGAAGCTTCAGTTTTTTGCGCTTGCTTTTTCTGTGGTTTACGCTTTTTAATGTCACTTTTGGGCTTTGGCTTTTGACTGCTCTCTTCTTGTAAAAAAGCAAATGGCTTATGAGAAAAATTATTTTGCATATATCCCTCAAAA
>CAYJHU010000199.1:0-4766 GCA_964369655.1 uncultured Desulfovibrionaceae bacterium
GGGAGGGGAAACTTTTTTCAAAAAGTTTCCCCTCCCCCACATTAAGAAAAGCTAAAAGCTAAATTTTTTCAATATTTACAGCGCAAGCTTTATACTCTGCTGTCTTACTGATGGGATCAAAGGCCGGATTGGTGAGCCAGTTGGCATTATTTTCTCTAAAGTGAAAAGCCATCCATACAAGGCCGGCCGGCACTTGCTTAGTAATTTTGGCATTGACTAAGATGGAACCTCGACGCGAATAAACACGCACCATTTCACCCTCTTCTATGCCAAGCCGATGTGCATCGGCAGGTGAAATATCTATGGTTTCATGCCCTTGCAAGGTGTTTAAGCCCTCACAACGCCCTGTTTGCGTGCGCGTATGATAGTGATACAAACGCCGCCCCGTGCTCATAACAAAGGGATATTCTTCATCGGCAACTTCGGCCGGTGGTATCCACTGTACAGGCATAAAGATGCCTTTGCCACGCGTAAATGCCCCATCCTTATGCAAGTATGGCGTGCCGGGATGCTCAAGACTTGGGCAAGGCCATTGCAAGCCGTTGCCTTCAAGGCGATGATATTTAATGCCACGCAGGTTTGGCGCCATGATGGAAATTTCATTATCCCACAATTCTTGCGCAGAATTTGCCTGCCAATGATGGCCTAACTTTGCGGCAAGCTCCTTAAATATGAGCCAATTTGGCTTAGAATTCCCTGGTGCTTTGCTGGCAGTTCGCACGCGACTCACGCGCCTTTCACTATTGGTGAAAGTTCCGTCATTTTCGCTCCAGGCCTGCGCAGGCAAGATTACATGTGCAAACTTGGTGGTTTCATTAGGAAATATATCTTGCACCACCAAAAATTCCGCAGCCGCAAGACAGGATTCAATGTGCTTAATGTCCGGCTCGGTATTGGCAATATTTTCGCCAAAAATGTACATGGCTTTAGTGGCGCCGCTCTTTAAGCCTTCTAACATGTCGGGCATTTTAATACCTTCAGTAGCAGGTAAATCTTTCACATTCCAGAATTTTTCAAATTCTGCGCGTGCTTTTTCATCCACCACTTTTCCGTAGCCCGGGAAGACGTTGGGCATGGCGCCCATATCGCAAGCACCTTGTACATTATTTTGCCCGCGTAAAGGATTAACGCCGCCAAGCTCTTCGCCCATATTACCCAAAAGCATCTGTAAAGACGCAATGGCAAAAACATTTTGCACACCGCAAATATGCTCTGTAATACCAAGAGTATAGGCTATGGTAGCGGGCTTAACTGAGGCTAAAGCGCGCGCCGTTTCTCGGATGATTTGCGCCTCGATACCGCAGATGGGAGCGGCCTTTTCCGGAGTGCAATCTTTAACATTTTCTTTTATCTTTTCAAAATCTTCAGTAAATTTTGCCACAAAGCTGGCATCGTACAAATTCTCTTCAATGAGCACCTGCATAATGGCATTTAAGAGGGCAATATCAGAGCCCACTTTAATTTGTAAAAAGCTCTCTGCCATGTCCACAATGTCAATGCGACGCGGGTCAGCCACAATGAGCCGACAGCCATTGCGAATGGCTTGCTTAAGCAAAGCCGCGACTACGGGATGAGCCTCGGTGATGTTGGAGCCGGTCAAAAAAACCAGCTTGGCATTTTGTATATGACGAAAGCTATTCGTCATAGCGCCGGAACCAAAGGAAGTGGCCAGACCGACCACGGTGGCGGCGTGTCAGGTACGCGCACAGTTATCAATGTTGTTCGTCTTGAAAACTGTGCGGAAAAGTTTTTGCATTTGGTAACTGTCTTCGTTGATACTGCGCGAGCAAGAAACACCGGCCACAGAGTCCGGCCCATGCTCTCTTACGGCCTCAGAAAATTTTCTGCCCACAAGCTCTAGGGCTTCGTCCCATGAAGCAGTGCGGAAAGTGCCGTCGGCCTCGCGAATAAGCGGATCGGTAAGCCTATCTTTGCTATAGATAAAATCATAACCAAAACGCCCCTTAACGCATAAACTGCCTTGATTTGGCTCAGCATCTTCTACGCCGCGTACTTCTATAATGCGCCCATCTTTCACCACCAAATCCTGCTGGCAACCAACTCCGCAATAGGGGCAAGTGGTGCGAATATGCTCAAGCTTGTCTGCTTTGGTGTAAAGACCGTAAGCCTTTTTGGGTGACAGTGCACCCGTGGGACAAAACTGCATACATTCGCCGCAGTGGGTACATTTATTATAGTCAACCACTGGCCACCAATGTTCTTTTTCGCTCTTCCGCCCAAATTGCGGTGCTATGGCGCCATTGACTTGAATGGCATCACAAGCCGAGGCACAGCGCCCGCATTGAATACAGCGAGAAAAATCACGCGTAATCATGGGGTAATCATTATCCAATAAAAATTCACCCCCTTCCGGCAAAAGACTCGCCACATCCACGCCATATTCTTCCACCAGCTCGCTCATGATACAGTTTCCGTCCTTGGGACAGGGATGCTCGCGCAGCGGCATATCCATGGCTGCCTTTTGATAGGCGCCCCAGCTTTCTTGCGCAGTATCACGTAAAAAACAATCGTGGCGTCCATCGCTCACAATCATACTTAAGATGGTTTTGCGTAATTCATGTATTTCTTCTGAATGAGTAATAACTTCCATTCCTTGCACGGCGTGCGTAGCGCAAGCCGCCACATAACGCCCTAGCACTCCCTTCACCTCAACAGAACAAATGCGACACACAGCATTATGTCCGGTTTTGGGAAGCCAACATAGGGTGGGGATACGAATACCGGCTTTTTGCGCCGCCAGAGCAATACTCTCACCTTGGGTAAAGGGAACTTTTTGTCCATCAATTGTCATATATTGCATCGTATTATCCTTATTCTGCTAACATGAGAATGCGAAAACAGCGCAAACAGCGCGAAGCTTCGCGCACGGCTTCTGCGTCACTGGAGCTTTCTTCTACCTCGCCAAAGCCCTCAAGGCGCACATCCATATTAAGCATATGTATGGGCATGGCCTCAGTAAAGTCAGTGGATGGGAGAACTTCGCTTTGGTCTAATATATTTTTCTTCATCAAAAACTGTTCGGCGCTGTCAGAGCCTTGTAGTTCTGTCACTGAATTTTTCAGCTGTGCAGTGATGTGGCGCGCAGCACGGCGCCCTGCGGCCAAGGCCTGAATAAGAGAACTTGGGCCGGTAGCACAGTCACCGCCGCCAAAAATTGTATTGAATCCTTGCACTTTACCGCTAATGGGATGAGCATCAAGATCATTCCACTTATTAAGGCCACCCTCAAGGCCGCTAAGCACAGCAGGGATGGCAGTTTTTTGTCCGATGGCGTGTATGACCACATCGGCCTCAAAGTCTAGCACCGCGCCCTCAATGGGCTCCGGACGACGCCGACCTGAGGCATCGGGCTCGCCAAGTTGCATTTTTTGACAAGTGATGCCGGCAATGCGTCCATCGGTAATAAGCAATTTCGTCGGTGCCATAAGAAAATTAAAGCGCACGCCTTCAATCTTTGCTTCATGAATTTCGGCCTTGTCAGCAGGCATTTCATTTTCGGTGCGGCGATAAAGAATTTGCACATCATTAAAACCATGCCGCAATGCCGTACGCACGCAGTCCATGGCTACGTTACCGCCGCCAACAACAACGACACGCTTACCGTGAACAATTTGTTTGCCCTTGGCTGCTTCGGCTAAATATTCAATGCCGCTTACATAATTAGCAGGGTTGTCGTCCTCGCCCTCAATGCGCATGCCGGGAGCATTGGGCGCACCTGCACCCACAAAAACCACGGCAAAGCCATCATTTTCTAGTTCCTTGATGGTAATATCCTTACCAATATCAACGCCATAGCGAATTTTACAGCCCAGAGCCTCAATGCGAGCCACTTCTTGTGCCAGCACGTCAGGAGGCAGACGATAGTCGGGAATACCATATTTTGCCATACCACCGGCCATGGCTTGCTTTTCAAAAATGGTCACGTCAAAGCCTTGCAAGCTCAGATAATAGGCACATGAAAGCCCCGCTGGGCCAGCACCAACCACGGCAATCTTGGTGTTTTTTTCATGCTCTGAATCGATATGAATAGGAATTTGTTCATGCAATTTTTTGTCAAAAGCAAAGCGCTTTAAATGACGAATGGCAATGGGGGCGCCGTTAAGTCCTTTTTTGCAAGCAGCCTCGCAAGGACGCTCACACACACGCCCAATAGTGCCCGGCATAGGACAGCGCTCCATAATACATCGGAAACTGTCTTCATATTGGCGCAGGCGAATTTTTTCAATATATTCCGGAATGTTGACATGACCTGGACAAGCATTTGTACAGGGAGCTGTCACATAGGAAGCATATTTTTTGCCTTCAATTTTACGGGCTTGTAAAAGTTCAGGGGCATTTTTGAGTATATCGAGCAAAGGAATGGGGGTGGTTTGCCCAATATCACAGCGAGCGCTAAGCATGATACTCGTGGCAAGATTATGTAAATACTGTATATTTTCTTGATGGCTATGCTCTTTAGAGCCTTGACAAATGGCCTCTAAACGAGTGCAAATTCTTTGAAGGCCAGAGCGGCAAGGAAAGCATTGCCCGCAGGATTCTGCCAGCGCTCTTTGCATATATGCCCTCAGCATATCAAGCATATCCACGGAACTATCTAAAGCACGCACCCCGCCCCAGCCCATAAAGGCTTTGCAATTTTCATGCGGAGTATCCCCTTTCCATGTGTCAAAATGATAATTTGTATTAGACATGCTATTTCCTTAAATATTTATAAAAAAGCATTTTTGGGAGGCTCTGCCTCCCAA
>CAYJHU010000200.1:0-4761 GCA_964369655.1 uncultured Desulfovibrionaceae bacterium
AGCCCCCCATCCTCAAAAACTTTTATTAGAATTTTCCTAACGGAAAATTCTTTTGTGTATAAATTAAGGTATATAAATGAAACCTGTTAGTTTTCAACTTGTTGAAAACTAACGCGTTAGGGTTTCCAAAGGGGATTATCCCCCCCCCCACTCCCGTAGTCGGTGGGTTTGGGAGGCAGCGCCTCCCAAAAATAGAAAATTCATGAGTACACATATGTCACGTCCAGCATTTTATTTTTGCGTATGCCCTGATGCGGGGCTTATGAAGCGGCAGATAGAGGAATTGGCGCGCCAATTTCCTGCTGTCGCGGAAGATGCTGGCGGCGGCATGGGGCTTATGCCAAGTGCTCCCAAAAAAGAGTGGCAACGCCATATTTATTGGGGCGATGAGGAATTACCTCCTTCTTTTTGGGAACATCTCATGCTTCAGGGACTTTTTTCTACCCCAAAACTTATTATTTTACGCAACGCCCAAAATATTGTGGCGGCAAATTTTAAGGAATTATCTGAAGCTTTGGGTAATCCTAATCCACTGACATGGTTGATTATATGCCTTGAAGTTCCCTTCGAAAAAGGTAAAGCAAAAATCCCGGCACACATCACAAAACTGAAGTCATTTACCTTTGCCAGCAAAAAAGGTTGGATTTGGCAACATTCAGGGCTTGATATTCAGGGGATTAAGCATTATATAGTAAGTAAGGCATCACTTCTTGGCCTTTCATTTGATTCCCACGCACTGGATGCGCTTAGCGTATCGGTGCCTCCCGATGCTACCGCCATTGACGGCGAGATGGAAAAACTTCGTCTTGCAGCAGAAAATGGGCGCGTTAGTCTAGATATGGTGGGAACAGGTTCATTTGTACCGGAGTCGGATACTTTTTCTTTTATAAAACAGATGTATGCAGGCAATCTTAATGCTGCATGGCGTGAAGTGTATCGAAGTCAACACGACGTAGAAGCCTTACTTTTCCCGGTTTTAGCTTTACTTTTTCGAGATGCTAAAATTCTTTGGCAGATTTTAGCCGGTGAAAGTGTAAAGCTCTATCCAGGTGCCGTACGTGAAAAAGAGCAACAAGCGCGGCACTTGGGCTTTGCAGGAGTCGCTAAGATGTTTGCTTGTATTGTGCAGGCAGAGTTGTGCATCAAAAATGGCGAACGAAGTACACAGCAAAGCCTTGAGGTGCTTGTGGCTGAGCTGAGTACGCTTTTTTCGAAAAAGCAGAATTATTGATTTGATTTTTGAAGTACCACAGCACAAAGAATTTTAGTGTTAAGCGTTGGCTGTGCACTTGCTTGAGTGGCAGAAATTTTCCTAATTTTTTTCTTTAGCCCTTGCGCAATGCGTAAGACTGTTTACTTATGACAAGTACAAAGACAGATGCTTTACATGTGGGCCATCGCAAACGCCTCAAGATGCGATTTTTGGATGACCCTGAACGCCTTGCCGACTACGAGCTACTTGAGCTTTTGCTAGGCTATGCTTTTACACGCAAGGACACGAAACCTTTAGCTAAAGCCTTACTTACGCAATTTGGTTCCGTGAAGGCGGTACTTGGTGCGCGTAAGGAAGAGCTTGAGCGTGTATCTGGTTTTGGAGCGGGTACGTGGACTTTGTGGCAGGTTTTTCGCGAGTGTATGGCGCGGGTGAGCGCTGCGGAGCTTATGACAAAAGAGCCGCTCAACTCACCGGAAATTATAGTTAAAGTCGCCAGACAACGCTTTTATGGAGTAAGTCATGAAGAGTGCTGGATAGCACTGCTTGATGTGGGTTTACGTTGCATTGGCTGGGAAAAACTAATGCAAGGAAGCATTGACGCCATCCCGTTAACTCCAAGGGATGTGGTTGCAAGAGTGCTTTCGAGCAAGGCGCATGCTTTTGTTTTGGTGCACAATCATCCCGGGGGCAGTGCCACTCCCTCAAGAGCGGATATTGTGTTAACCGAGCAATTGCGACAACTCAGTTGCCCAATGGATATTAAATTTATTGAACATATTATTATTACAGAAAAAGAATGCCGTAGCATTTTATCGGGGCATATTTATTAGAACATAGCCCCACGAGACTCTTTAATAGGCTGCTAAAAGCAGCAAACTGCTGCGTAGCGACAAAAGTTTTATTATTTGTATGTGTAATATGCTGTGTATCTAGACTTTTTTCGCTTCAGAGCACCTTACTATTTTTGAATAGCCTGCCCTAAATTGACTTTCCTGCAGGTTATTAAGGAGTGACCACCATGTCAGATAAAAATAAAAATAAAGATATAGAAGAAGGACAAAATCCTGCGCAAGAGGAAGAGAACTCTCTTTATACTGAAGCCGAACCAATAGAAGATTCTGCTGAAATGAATGAAGATCTTTCCGGTGCAGAGGAAGCCTTTGCGGAAAAATCCCCCTTCCCTGATGTTATGCCCGTGCTCGCGGTGCGCGATGTGGTTGTATTTAACTACATGATTTTACCTCTCTTCATTGGCAGGGATAAATCTGTACAAGCCATGGAAGCCACTCTTGACCGCGATCGCTATCTTTTTGTTTGTACCCAAAAAGAAGAAGAAAACGAAGATCCGGGTCCGGATGACCTCTATACCATTGGCTCCATAGTCAATGTTATGCGCATGCTCAAAATGCCCGATGGGCGCATTAAGGTTTTGGTGCAAGGGGTAAGTCGCGCCAAGGTAAAGAATTTTACCCAAATAGATCCCTTCATTGAGGCAGAAATAGAAGCCATAGAAGAAGATTATGCCCCGCTGACGGCAGAAGTTGAAGCCATGTTGCGCTCTGCCCGTGAGCAAAGTGAAAAAATTCTGACTTTGCGTGGTATTTCAAGCACTGATGTGGTCAATATGCTGCAAAGTGTAGATGATGCCGGACATTTGGCAGACCTTATCGCAGCCAATTTGCGCATGAAAATTGAAGATGCACAGGCCATTCTTGAAGAGCAAGACCCCATTGCTCGCTTACAGCTCGTGAATGAACAGCTCAATAAGGAAGTGGAAGTTGCAACCATGCAGGCGCGCATTCAATCTTCAGCGCGTGATGGAATGGATAAAGCTCAAAAAGACTACTACTTACGTGAGCAGCTCAAGGCCATTCGCCAAGAGCTTGGCGATACGCATGGCGATCAAGAGGACGATCTTGAAGATCTTGGCAAGGCCATTGCTAAATCAGGCATGCCCAAGGATGTACGCAAGGAAGCCGATAAGCAATTGCGCCGTCTTTCCTCCATGCATTCTGATTCCTCCGAGGCCAATGTGGTGCGTACCTACTTGGATTGGCTGGTAGAACTTCCATGGAAGAAGAGCAGTCGCGACGTTCTTGATATTAAGCATGCGGCAAAAGTTCTTGATGAAGATCACTATGCCCTTGAAAAAGTAAAGGAACGTATCCTTGAATATTTGTCGGTGCGCAAATTAAATCCCAATTCCAAAGGTCCAATCTTGTGCTTTGTGGGCCCTCCCGGCACAGGTAAAACCTCCCTTGGGCGCTCCATTGCGCGCGCTCTTGGACGCAAATTCCAGCGCTTTTCTCTTGGTGGTATGCGTGATGAGGCAGAAATTCGCGGACACAGACGCACCTATATTGGCGCCATGCCTGGGCGTATTATTCAAGCTTTAAAGCAAGCCGGCACCAAGAATCCGGTCATCGTTTTGGACGAACTTGATAAGCTCGGTACAGACTTTAGAGGCGATCCGTCATCCGCTTTGTTAGAAGTGCTTGATCCAGAACAAAACTTCAGCTTTAGCGACCATTACTTGAATGTTCCCTTTGATTTATCAAAGATTATGTTCCTTTGTACGGCCAATACTTTGGATACTATTCCTGCGCCTCTGCGCGATAGAATGGAAATTATTACCTTGCCTGGTTATACCGTGCATGAAAAACTTTCCATTGCCAATATTCACTTATTGCCTAAAATGATTAAGGATAATGGACTAAAAGTAGCTGAAGTCAGTGTGGCCGATGCAGCCATTGAGCGCGTCATTAAAGAATATACGCGTGAAGCAGGCCTGCGTAATCTTGAGCGTGAGCTTGGTGCCATTTGCCGTAAGCTCGCCCGCAAAAGAGCCGAAGGCAAAGAAGGCAATTTTAAGGTAACAGTTGCACAAGTGCCAAAGCTCCTCGGTGTTCCGCGCTTTGTGGAAGATGATAAAGAAAAGCAATTGCCCCCAGGCTCAGCTCTCGGGCTTGCATGGACACCTTTTGGCGGCGAAGTCTTGCACATTGAAGTCACGCTCATGAAAGGAAAGGGTGCGCTTTTGCTCACCGGTCAACTTGGCGATGTCATGAAGGAAAGCGCTCAAGCCGCTCTTTCGTTTATTCGCAATAAGGCCGCTCTTTTAGATATAGATCCTGATTTTTCGCGTAAGCAAGATATTCATGTGCACGTGCCAGCCGGTGCCACTCCAAAGGATGGCCCTTCTGCCGGTATCACGCTTTGCACAGCGCTCATCTCTGCCTTAACACAAAAGCCGGTGGATGCAGCTCTTTGTATGACAGGTGAGATAACCTTGCGCGGACGCGTGCTTCCTGTAGGTGGCATTAAGGAAAAAATCCTCGCTGCAGTAGCAAGAGATTTGCACGATGTCATTATTCCAAAGCAAAATGTAAAAGATTTAGAAGATGTGCCCAAGGACTTGCTCAGCAAGATTCGCGTGCATCCTGTAGCCCATATTGATGAAGTTCTGCCGCTGGCTTTAGGTGTGCAAAAATAAGGTTTAGTTTTTTTGGGGGGAACTTTCTTGAAAGAAAGTTCCCCCCAAACCC
>CAYJHU010000201.1:0-2572 GCA_964369655.1 uncultured Desulfovibrionaceae bacterium
TTTTGCATATTTTCCATGGCTGCGGGAAGGGTTTGGGTAATGTCAGAGGCCGTATGCCCACGACACGGAAAAGCTTTTTCAAGCTCAAGCCCTGCCTCGGCATGTATGCAAGCCGCAAGCATGGTAAGTTGCAAGCTTGACGCCTCTGGCATGCGTGCAAGCCAAGCGCCAATACAACCTGCAAGCACATCACCGGATCCGGCCACAGCCAAAGCCGGTATGTCCTTTGGAAGAATATATACCGGGCTGTTTCCCTGCGCCACTAAGGTTCCTGCGCCCTTAAGTAACCACGTGCACGGCGCAAGCTTTGTTAAAGCTTCTAGGGCCGCAAAACGATCTATCTGCACCTGCTTACTATCTATTCCCAAAAACCTCGATGCTTCACCGGGGTGAGGAGTAAAAATATCATCCTCACGTACATGCTCTAAAAGTTCTGGATTGGCCGCAAGCAAAGTTAAGGCATCAGCATCCAAGACCGCACGCGGGCGTTGTTCATGCGGTAGTATGACTTTAAAGAAAGCCAGTGCTTTGTCGTCCGTACCCATGCCGGGGCCAAGGACAAGTGCATGCACTTGGTTTAATTTGTCTTCAAGATTTTGCGGCATGGAACTTGGCCAAGCATAACCTTCCCCCAAAAGCACAGTCATCATGTCAGGATTTTGCCCTTTAATTTCGGAGCAAAGCCCTTGTGGCGCAGCGATAGTCACTAGGCCAACCCCCGAGCGCAAAGCTGCACGCGCCGTAAGATGCGCCGCCCCCGTAAGCCCTTGTGAACCACCCAACACCAAGGTATGCCCAAAGGAATTCTTATGACTATTTGACGGAGATGATTGCAAAAGATCCATAAAATTATAGCATGAAATCATTCGGTATGTTGGAGGATATTGCTCTTGAACTCTTATGGGCACACCAATATTACGCACAAAAAGCTGGCCTGTATACTGACGTGCATGCGGCAAAACAAGACCCGGCTTGGCTGCGGCAAAACAGGTGGTGGCATGGGCCATAACCGCCACAGGCGACGGAATTCCGCTTAGGGCGTGGCAACCGCTAGGAATGTCGAGCGAGTATATAAATGACTGCTCACGTTGAGCGTTTATATACTCAATATATTCAACAAATTCCGCACGCACTTCTCCTTCAAAGCCGGTTCCTAGGAGGCCATCGACAATGATATCGGCCTGTTTCCAGTCCGCAGGGATATTTTTTTGCCAATTTTTCTTGGCAAGGCGTATGAAATCCACACCGCAATTTTTAGCCATACGTACATGCTGGCCTGCGGCGCCCTTATATTTTGGCAAAGCTTTTGTATGTAATACAAGCGGCATAGCACCTAAATCAAGAAGGTGCCTTGCAAGGGCAGCAGCATCTCCGCCATTATTTCCATTGCCCATAAAAAGCACAATGCGCTTTCCCTTAAGAGGCGTTTGCACGTTTTGCAAAACACATAAAGCCTCTCTGGCGGCATTTTCCATAAGTATACTTTCGCTAATTCCAAGCTTTACAGCTTCGCTATCCCAGCGCCGCATTTCTTCGGCAGTGGGCAGTGGAAGTGAGTCAATATATGTGTGCATGGTGCTTCCTTAAAAAGCTTATATTGTAAATAATTTATATGTGCTATAATCCCATTTTTTCCAATTCGGAAAAAACATGCCTACCAAGAGCCATGTCTTGCTCTTTGGTGAGAGAAAAATTGTATTTCTTCTGGAAATTATAGGCATATTCTACCAAGGCATAGCCATAGGTGTCTTTATCTGCTTTCAAAAACTTTTCATAAGCAGCTCTATAGTCTTTTTGTAAAATCCATTTTCCATTTCTTTCATCATGAATAGATGAATTATCCAAGCCTTTTAAATAAGCATATAAAAGTCTGGCAACGTTGGTTTTTACCAAAGGAGTGATATAGGCATTAGGATATTTTTTTATAATATCAGAGCCTTGTATGATTATTTGGCCTAATGTGTCTGCAGAGACAGCTATGGCTGCATCCAATGATGTGTTATTTGCCTTGGCCATAAAGTCATAATATTCTCTAAAGCTTGCTGGCATAGCATCCCCAAATTGCTTCACAAGATACTCGGCATCGGGTAAGGCACGGTAGCCGCCTTCGCCATCAGCACTTAAGATGAAGCCAAAGGACTTGGCGAGCTTTTTCCTTTCGTTAAAGAGTTTGGTATAAGCTTCTTCGCTATCCCCTTGTACACTCACACCCAAAAAATTCTCACCGTAACCATCTGATTCAATTTCTTGGCGTATAATGGTGTATTGCTTATTAAAAAGTATGAAAGCAAAATCGCGGGTCAAAGCAGAATCTTGGTCAGAAAATTGTTTCAAATAAATATCTATGGCCATGGCAATGTGTTTTTGTACGGGACTACCACTGTAGCGAAGGCCGTTAAGCTTTTCTTCAAAAAGAGCAAGCTTTGCCATGTCTACTTGCGCTTGCTCTGCGCTTGCCTGCAAGGGAATTAAAGCTAAAGAAAGGACACAAAATAAAGACAATAAACTCATGCGTAAAAGAGGATACATTTTTTTCTCCTTAAGTGTTTTGCATTGGAAAAGTTCGTAAAAA
>CAYJHU010000201.1:2672-4751 GCA_964369655.1 uncultured Desulfovibrionaceae bacterium
TGACTGCGCTGTGCGCCAAGGGCTTGAAAAACATCGAGCGCCTTGTCATAAAAATATAGCTCTGGCTTACCCATATCATTTTTAAGCACCTGCACATCATGCATACCAATGCCACCGCTAAAGCCCGTCCCCAGCGCCTTGACTGCGGCTTCCTTGGCGGAAAAACGCGCCGCAAGGCTTTGGGCAGTAATTTCACCAAGCCCCTGCAATTGTGCAATTTCATCGGGGCTTAAAATCTTTTGGACAAAGCGCATGCCAAAGCGTTCAAGCGAGTGCTTAATCCTTGAAATTTCAATAACATCTATACCCAGTCCGCAGATCATATTTTGCCAGTTGCCAGAATAAAAAATTATATGTAAAGTGCCACAAGCATTTTGTAGTGTATACAAACTTTAAACTAAAACTTTATATTAAACAAGCGTTTTGCTACGCAACTTAGCAGGCAAAACCATGGATGGAAAAAAATGAATCTTTGTATTGTAGGAACAGGTTATGTGGGGCTTGTCTCCGCGGCATGCTTTGCTGAAATGGGAAATAGCGTCACATGCGTTGACGTAAATCCACAAGTTGTGGAAAGGCTCAATGCCGGCTCTGTCCATATTTTTGAGCCTGGTCTTGAAGATATGGTAAAGCGCAGTCACGCAGACGGACGCCTTACTTTTACCACTTCCCTAGAAGACGCTCTAAAAGGCGCTGACCTTGCATTTATTTGTGTGGGCACTCCTTCCGGCGAAGACGGTTCATGCGATTTAAGCTTTGTGGAAAAAGTTGCCAGTGATATTGGTAGATATATCACCAGAGAAATTATCGTGGTGGATAAATCCACCGTGCCCGTAGGCACCGCAGACAAAGTGCGTGCACTCATTGAAGAATCTTTAGTGTTGCGCCAAACCAGCATTCCCTTTGAAGTAGTTTCTAATCCTGAATTTTTAAAGGAAGGCGATGCCATCATTGACTTTATGAAGCCTGACCGTGTGGTTATCGGTACCTCCAGCGAAAAGGCCGCCGCCACCATGCGTGAGCTGTATGCCCCCTTTGCCCGTAGCCGCGAAAAAATCATCGTCATGGGCATTCGCAGTGCAGAAATGACCAAGTATGCCGCCAACTGCATGCTAGCCACAAAAATTTCTTTTATCAATGAAATTGCTACTATATGCGAGCAAGTTGGTGCTGACGTGCGTGATGTACGCTCGGGAATTGGCTCTGACTCACGCATTGGCTATCAATTCATCTATCCCGGTGTAGGCTATGGCGGTTCATGCTTCCCGAAAGACGTAAAAGCTCTTATTCATACTGCCAATGAAGCAAAAGTTACCCCTGAGCTCTTAAATGCAGTAGAAAGCGTGAACGCGCGCCAAAAGAAAAGCATGGCTGTGCGCATCATGGAATATTTTGCAGATCAAGGCGGCGTTGCCGGCAAGACCCTTGCCCTCTGGGGACTGGCTTTTAAGGCCAATACTGATGATATGCGTGAGGCTGCATCTCTTTCCATCATTAAAGAGCTCACAGCGCAAGGTATGAAAATCCGTGCTTTTGACCCCGTAGCCGCAGAAAATGCTGCAGAAATTCTTAAGGATAATAAGAATGTTGAAATTATAAACGACCAATACGATGCCTGCCAAGATGCAGACGCTTTGCTTGTGGTTACAGAATGGAACCAATTCCGCAACCCTGACTTTGCACGCATTAAAAGCTCATTACGCGCTCCCATTTTATTTGATGGACGCAATTTATATAATCCTGCAAGCATTGCTACGCACGGCTTTGCGTATTTTTGCGTGGGTCGTAAGTAGGATTTATTATTATAAGACCTTGCACAATTCATTGTGCAAGGTCTTTGGATCGTTGGCGTCAGCCAACGCGATCAAAAATCAAGAATAGGGCTAGCTTTGCTTGCCCGTTAAACGATTGATTTTTGTGCCTTTTGCTCTGCACATAAGTTTTTGCTGTTTGAACAATTTTTCAAAATTTAACAGCAAAATTATATTTGAAAATAATTGTGCAGAGCTCTCATAATAAAGGTGATTTGGGAGGCTCTGCCTCCCAAGCCCTCCGCCAAAGGGGTTAAACCCCTTTGGA
>CAYJHU010000202.1:0-4736 GCA_964369655.1 uncultured Desulfovibrionaceae bacterium
TTCATGGCAAGGCCATCGCATACGGCAATGGCAGGAAATTCTAATGGAGTACCGCCAGCCATGCGAACGCCGGCCTTGGCGGCTTCGGCAATGCGGTGCAAGTGGATGTGTCCGGGCACAATTTCATTGGCACCGTTGACAATGCCCACAAGCGGGCGATCCATTTCTTCACGGGTTAGGCCAAGGGCATAGAGGAGGGAACGATGTGGGGCTTTTTCGAGGCCACCGGTCATTTTTTTACTGCGCATAATGTATCCTTTATATGTAGATGCTTTTGTCTTTGTGTTATTGACTGCTCCCCTTTACCAAAAATACTCACAAATGACTAGCCCCTGTTATTAGAGACCTCTGCGCAGGTAAAATTTATTTAAAAACAAATTCGATTTTTTATATGAAATTTTATAGTTAAAAATAATTGCGCAGAGGTCTCTATTGGGAGGTAGGGGAATATGTTTTGCAGGTACACCTTAAGTCTTCCTTGCGGGCTGTCGATATAGATTACTGACAGGTGCAAAATTTATAGTGTGCACACTTTTTGCAAAGACATAGGTGTCAAGTTTTTCTCACATTGGGTGGGCAAAAATTTCCATATAGAGGGTAGAAATATGTCAAATACCATATCAGGCGGAATATCTTTTTCAGGCATCGGCAGCGGCACAGACTTTGCCGCCATGCTTGAACAGCTCGTGGAAGTAGAGTCTTTTAGACTGTACTCCCTTGAGGATTCGCGCACTGAAGCTACTGACGCTTATGATGCCTTCTCAGAGCTCATTGACTCGGTAAGTGAGGCCAAGGAATCCTTGGAACTACTTAACAGTCCATCTAAATTCTTGACAAAAATTGCTTCCAGCAGCAATGAGGCTATGCTTGGCGTTAAGGCCGAGGCTGAGGCTGTTGATGGCACGCACAAAATTGAAGTAACGCAGCTGGCCAGTAATTCCATCTGGGCCAATAAAAATACTTTTGCTGAAAAAACTTCTGCCGTAAATACCACCAGCATGGCGCAGGATTTTTCTTACACCTATATGGGGGAGACGCGCACGCTTTCTGTCCAGCCTGGGACTACGCTTGAAAGTTTTGTGAACATGGTCAACAGTGATCGTTCCAATCCTGGCGTGAAGATGAGTATTATTAAGACAGGGGGCGGGTATTCTTTTCAGGTGTCCGGTGAGGATTCCGGTGCTGATGCTACTCTACAAATTCACACTTCTGCCCTTGAGGGTTTAAGCGGCGCAGGCGCTACGTGGACGTCTACTTCGGCGGTGGATATTACTGCTCCCATGACTAACAGCGCTACGGTGAAGCAATATCAATACGACCTTACCATGGTTGACGGGCAAACCTATACCACCGGTCGTCTTGATGGCGATGCCACGCAGCAAGAGATTGTAGACGCCATTAATGCTGATTATACGAGTAAGGGCGGCATTGGCGAGCTTGCTCAGCTTGTGGATGGCACCATGACCATTAGCGGTCTTGAGAGCATGACCACCACAACTTATGCTGATTCAAGTGCCACTACCGGTTCTCCCACCACCAATTCCGTAACGCCTACCACCAGCTTTTCCATGCACGGTACCTTGATGGATACCACCTATGGCGCGCCGGCATCTTATACTTTTGTTAATTCTAAGGGCAACGACGTTGTCATAAATATGGACACCGGTCATACCCAAAGAGATATTTTGGCTAAGCTTAATGAGCAAGGCTATGCAGTGGAAGCCACCACTGTAAATGGTGTTTCCAATGGTACTATTAAGGGAATCACTGATTTAAGCGCTTTGACGGCACTTGATGCGGCGATTATTCCTCCTGATACCATGGAAAGCTTTAATATTGATACCGGCTCCTTAAATGATACCCTTGGGCCAGCCAACTATTCATTTACCAATGCCCTTGGTCAAAGCTTTAATATTGCCATGGGTGATAATCATACCCAAATGGATATTTTGGATGCTTTGTCTGATAGGGGATATGGTTATTCCGTGGTGGAAAGCACAAGCGATCCTACCGTAAGCGGTGTTGCTATCAATGGTTTAAGTGATATTAGCGCACTTACCGCTACAATTCCTTCAGCTACAGCTCCCTTAACCACAGCGCAATTTTCTGTATCCGGTGACTTATCACAGAATATTGTGGGCGATGCCACCTATAATTTTTTAAGGGATGATGGCAGCACTGAAGAAGTTATCATGGTCGGTGACCATACCCAAGAGCAAGTTCTTGCTGAGTTAGAAGCTAGGGGTTATACCGTTGCTCAAACTACAAATGCAGGGCGTACCACCATTGCCATCATGGGCGTGACCGGCGTTGATGATTTTCTTGCCACTGATCCTAATCGCGTTGCACCCAGCACAAGCACCGTATGGCCTGACTTTACTAAGAGCATTGAGCCTACCGAATCTATTCAGGAAGGTCTCGTTCCATCTTCCATGCAATGGTCGTTTACTTTAGCTAATGGCACAACCACAGCCCCTGTGACTGTCACCAGTGATATGAGCATTGAAGAGGCTCTTACCTTAGCGAATATTGATTATAGCACTGCTGACGGTAAGCTCGTGCTTCATGGTGTCTCCGCTGTGCATGGTGTGCCGGATTCTGTGGGTTTAACGGGATCGTTGACTGGTTCTGATGCGTGGGAAGTGCAAGAAGCCCAAGATGCTATTTTTAAGATAGATAACTGGCCGCAAGAAATTACTTCAAGCACTAACGAGGTTAAGGACGTTATTGAAGGCGTAACCCTAACCTTACGTGATGTTGGAACTGCGCAATTTACTGTGGCTTCTGATACTGACTCAGTAAAAGAAAATGTGCAATTAGTGCTTGATGCTTTAAATTCTGTGCTTAAAAAAGTGCAGGACTTAACGGCAGTAAGTACGGAACCCTCCAGTACCTATGACTCAACCGGTACGGAAGTAACCGCCGGCGAACTCACAGGCAATTACAGTGTAAACCTTTTTAGCTCGCGCCTTAAGAGTGCTGCGGGCGGTGTGCCTCCCGGCTTTCAGACTATGACCACCGAAGATATTTTTTCCGGTGACTTCATAGCGGCCTTATCTCAAATGGGCATTAAAATTTCTTCGGATACGGACTCGCCTGATTTTGGACTTTTTGCCATAGCACCGGCCGGCTCCACTGACGAAATTCAAGCTCTGGACCAAGCGCTTTTTGATGATGCCATTGAAAATCACTTAGATGATGTTATTGCTTTCTTTTCTAGTGACAGCGTAGGCACGTCTTCATCTCCAAATTTCCGTTATGCAAATCATATTGATGGTTTGACAGAGCCAGGAACATATTCAGTAAAGTATGATGTGGATGCATCCGGTAACATTGGCACAGTATATATTAATGGTGTTGAGGCAAGTCCCAGTGATTCCTCTCCCAATGCGTATTCTGTTGGTAATAATGCTGGCGGTGCCGGTGGTTTGACCATTGTTATCGATAACTTAAGTCCCAACCAGACTGTTAATGAAACTGTTTCTATCCAACAAGGAAAAGTCAATCAAATGATTGAGTTTTTTGAGGCGGAACTTAAATATGTAGCACCAAACGTTAATGATCCCGGCTTAAGTGATGACAATGGCGGACTTATGGTTGCCAAGGAAAGTTATGCTGAGTTGATCAGAAGCCTTGATGACCAAATTACCGATGAAATAGCGCGTCTTGACCGCTGGGAATACACGCAAAAACTCAAGTATGCGCGCTTAGACACCTTGCTTGGGGAATATGATGGGCAGATGACCATGTTGAATAATCAACTGGCACAGCTTGGCTCTTAAGTTTTTGGCATAAAAGCCGATAAACATAAGTATACAGTAATATAATTGAGAATTTTAAATCAATGAGGGTAGTATGAACAAGGCAGCACAAGCCTATTTTCAAACAAAGGTTAGCACCACAGATCAAGGGCAACTCTTGCTCTTGCTCTACGATGGCGCATTAAAATATTTGCAACAAGCACGCGAAAAAATGCTTATTAATGACTATGCCGCCAAAGGGATTTTTATATCTAAGGTTCTTGATATTATAAATGAACTTACCAATACGCTTAACCTTGAAAAAGGTGGATCGTTGGCGGAAAACCTTAATAATTTGTATTTTCTTTGCACTACCAGACTTTTGCAAGCTAACTTGAAGATGAATGTGGAGCAGTTGGATAATGTGGCAAGCATTTTATCTGGTCTACGCTCAGCCTATGCTGAAATTATAGAAACCCCAGAAGCCAGAAAAGCCTCTGCGCAAATTTCTGCAAGGTTGAATGTTGATGCAACGCTTACCCAGCGCGCCGCCATTCAAACCACCAATACTACTGCTCCCACCTCATTAGGGAAAATGCAAGCTCGTAACGCTTATGGCGCCATGCAAAAGGCCATGCCAAGCACTCCTGTAAGTTCGCCTAGTACGCCAAGCACACAAAGTGCACCCGTATCTGGTATTGCGGCTGTTATGGGGCAAAACGCCATAAAAAATGCAGTTGACGAAGCAGCTTCTGCCGCAAAATCAGCCACCATTCCTTTTAATGCAGTACAAAGCGAAGATGCAGTCCCTGCTGAAAGTAATGCGGCAGCACCAGTGAGCACTGCTCCTCACGCGCCTGCTTCTCCAAGTAATCCGGCAAGCCCCACAAAAGGCTTTGGTGTGTCGGGTTTTTCTTATCCGAAGGCTTTTGGTAAATAGTAATATACATATCAAAAGAAAAGCTGGAGGTACGCTAAGTGCTTCCAGCTTTTTTT
>CAYJHU010000203.1:0-4722 GCA_964369655.1 uncultured Desulfovibrionaceae bacterium
TCTAAAATTTTACTTGCAAAGTTATATTTGAAAATAATTGTGCAGAGGTCTCAAAATGAGGGAGTGGAAGCATAAAAATTTGCACCTGAAGCGTTCTATTTAGGGGGAGATATTTTTACTAGCTTTATGAGCTCGATATAATTAGTTGTAATATTAAAATAATTTGCTTTTAAAAAGCGTAAAAATTTATGCCTTTGTGCTTGCAATGGTGGGCATGTATAATGTATAGCTTAGCGCATTGAGAAAATATTCTCACTTAGTAAGGAGATTCTTATGAAATTTACATTTCGTATTGCTGTGATAGCTATGACCACATTGCTCTGGGCAAGTATTGCCTTGGCTGCCAAAACTGTCATGGTAACACCCTTCACAGTTAATGGACCACAAAGTTACAGTTATTTGGGCGATGCCCTTTCTTCCACTCTTGCTGCACGTTTGGTGTGGCCCGGACAAGTGGAAATGTCTAACAGAAGATATGCCAAGCCAGTGCCAAACGCCTCAGCTGTGGCACAAATCCAAAAAGCCACAAATGTAGATTACGTTGCGTGGGGATCTGTAAGTATTGTTAATAATACAGCAACACTTGATGTTTCCATGCGCGATAAATCCGGTAAAGTTTATAAACGCAATGCTCAAGGCTCTGTAGGGAACCTTGTAGGTTCTGTGCAAAACATTGCCGCAGGCCTGAGCAGTGAAGCTTTTGGACGCGGGGCAGCTCCTATGAGCACACCCGGCTATCAGCCTCCACAAGGGGCTACAAACCAAATGAACCCTGGCATTGTAGTCAATGAAACCAATCAACAAGGTGTATATCTTAACCCGCAATTTCGCTATCAAGGTTCCGGCACTGAAGATGGCTCACGTCTGCGCAGTAAGGCCCTTGATTACACAATGGTTGACTTTGTTACTGGTGATTTTAGCGGTAGCGGTAGAACAGAAATTGCCGTGCTTGGTGATCACAAGCTCGTGATCTATGATTGGAATAACGGAAATATGCGTGTAAAGGCCGAAGCCTCTATTGGTATGGCAAACCAAGCCTTTATTTTACGCAAAATTAATCTTGGCGGCCGCGGAACACAGCTTGTAGTTACAAGTTTTGGCGGCAGTAATAATAGACCAACTTCCTTTATCTATGGCTTTAGTGGCGGAAGATTGAATGTTATTGCCAGAACCGGCACATATTTTCTTAATGTAGTGCCCATGGCACCATCATTCCAGCCAACTCTTATTGCACAATCTTGGGATTCAGCAAAATTGTTCCGCGCTGGTGTCCACACAGCTAAGGTGAGCGGCGGAAGCATCTCTCTTGGCGGAAAAATCAGATTACCAAAGGGCGGTAACGTTTTTAACTTTGGTTATATAACTTCCAGAAGCGATGGCACCATGATGGTTATGTATAGCCCAGAAGAACGCCTTACTGTATATAAAGGTAATGGCGAAAGAGTGCACCAAACCATGGATAGATTCTCCGGTTCTTCTGTAGGTATGGAATTTTATAAGGGCGTAGCCGGCCTAGACGTTGATAAAAAGCGTCAATTGGCCAGTAATTACTTTGCTCCCATGCGCCTAAGCGTAGTGGATATTGAAGGTCGCGGCGACTATGTATTGCTTGTGAACAAGCCCATCTCCACCGCAGCCGAAATTTTCGACAATTATCGTATGTTCCCACAGGGCGAAATTCATGCCTTGTACTGGGATGGCGTGGGCCTTGGCTTAAAATGGAAGACTCGCCGTATTCGCGGTTCTGTGGTTAACTCCGATGTGGCAGATTTAAATAATGACGGCGTTATGGACCTTGTGGTGGGCTTAAATACTCACCCAGGTGCCGTAGGTGTTGGCAAACGTCGCGGCGTTATTACTGCTTATCCACTTGATGTGGGCAGAGCAAATCCCAATACTCCTGCCGATGTAACTGATTTTAATAATACCGGTAAATATTAATAGCGGTTTCGAAATCTAATTAAAAAACCTCTGTGTAGCCATTAACTGCACAGAGGTTTTTTAGTAGATAGCCTGTTTTAAAGAGATATTTAGAAAAATTCACTTACCTGCCAGCGCTGTTTGTTACTATTACTCTTCCTTCATGAGCGCGTCGTGGGCATCAAGGTCATAAAAACCATGCACCCTAAAGGGCAGGGAGTAGTGCTCCACATTTTCAAAGCGAATAAAACCCATGGTTTTGCCTTCCGGAATGGCCGAAAAAGGAACCATGCCAAGAGGCACGGGAATTTCTACTGGGCTTACGACCACTTCACTGATAAGCTCATCATAACGAAGTTTCAGGTATTCTAGCACTTCATTGCCTTCTTCTGCTGTGAAGGCCTCAAGCAAACTTAAGAGTGCATCTTCTGAATTGGCGCCCTTGGGAGTGTCTTCGTCGCTGGGACCTACAAGGTCAAGGGTACGTAATTCTTCAAGTTCTTCTGCATTTGTGTCGGGTCGGAAGAGGTAGACAATAACGTCCTTTCGCCCCTTGAAGCTTTTAAGCTGTGCCTGTATAACATAAACGCGGTCGAGCTCCACAAAGGGTGAAGCTGCAATAATTTTAAAATCCATAAGTAAACTCCTCAAAGGTGGATTATAAAAATGCCACAAAATATTTTTTCTTTGCAAAGTGACTATACGCCAAGAGGCCATCAGCCTCAAGCCATATCACAGCTTGTTGATAATATTTCTGCAGGTGTAAAAGACCAAATCTTACTCGGCGTTACCGGCTCCGGTAAGACTTTTACCATGGCCAACACCATTGCTGCCTGCAATCGTCCTGCCCTTGTGCTTGCGCCCAATAAGACCTTGGCCGCTCAATTGTACAATGAATTCAAGGTGTTTTTTCCTGATAATGCCGTAGAATACTTTGTCAGTTATTATGATTATTATCAGCCGGAAGCCTATGTGCCGGGTTCTGATACTTATATTGAAAAAGATTCTTCCATCAATGATAATATTGATAAATTACGCCATGGCGCAACGCACGCCTTGTTGACGCGGCGCGATGTGGTCATTGTGGCTTCGGTCTCGTGCATCTATGGCCTTGGTTCGCCGGAATATTATTCAAAAATGGTTATTCCGGTAGAAATTGGGCAACACATCAGCATGGATTCCCTCATGGGGCGACTCATTGAGGTGCATTATGAGCGCAATGATTATGATTTTCACCGTGCGACTTTTCGAGTGCGCGGTGATGTGCTTGAAATTATTCCGGCCTATAGGCATGAAGTGGCTTTGCGCATTGAGTTTTTTGGGGATGATATTGACAGTATGCACGAAATTGATCCGCTCACCGGCGAAGTTTTGTGTAAGGTAGAAAAAACCGTCATCTATCCTGCCTCGCACTATGTTTCTGCCCAAGATAATCTTAAGCGTGCCATGGGCGATATTCGGGAAGAGCTTGGAGAGCGCTTACGCTATTTTCAGGCAGAAAAAAAATTAGTGGAAGCACAGCGCCTTGAACAGCGTACTCAGCTTGATTTAGAAATGCTTGAAGAGCTCGGTTATTGTAATGGCGTGGAAAATTATACTCGTCACCTTGATGGGCGCAAAGAGGGTGATCCTCCGCACTGTTTACTCAATTATTTCCCCAAGGACTTTTTGCTCTTTGTGGACGAATCACATATTTCCATCCCGCAGGTGGGCGCCATGTATAAGGGGGATCGCTCGCGCAAGCAAACCCTTGTGGACTATGGTTTTCGCTTACCCTCAGCTTTGGACAACCGCCCTTTGCAATTTAATGAATTTCAAAATCTTATTGGGCAATCCGTCTATGTTTCTGCCACCCCAGGAAAATGGGAAATTAATCAATCCCAAGGCATAGTTACCGAGCAAATTATTCGTCCCACCGGCTTGCTGGATCCTGTGGTGCAAGTGCGTCAAACCAAGGGGCAGATGGAAGACTTGCTCGCTGAGTGTAAGGCGCGCACTGCCAAGGATGAACGCGTGCTTGTAACCACACTCACCAAGCGCATGGCTGAGGATTTAACAGAATATTTCAAGCAAATGGGGGTAAAGACACGCTATTTACACTCAGATATTGATACCCTTGAGCGCATGAATATTCTAAAGGCTTTGCGTATGGGAGAATTTGATGTGCTTGTGGGCATCAATCTTTTGCGTGAAGGTTTAGACTTGCCGGAAGTCTCCTTGGTGGCAATTTTAGATGCCGATAAGGAAGGCTTTTTGCGTTCAGAAGGTTCGCTTATTCAAACATTTGGGCGTGCTGCGCGTAATGCCGGCGGACAAGTTATTCTCTACGCCGATAAAATTACTGCCTCCATGCAGGCCGCCATGGACGAGACCACCAGGCGCCGTGATCTTCAAGAGGCATGGAATATAGAAAATAATATTACTCCGCATAGCATACGCAAAAAGTTAGAAACGCACCTTGATAGTCTTTATGGCGGGCAAGATGCCACAAGCGGACGTGGACGCGGTAAGCAATCGGCTAAGCAAGATGCTGATATGGCAGTTGAAAATATGAGTGCTCAAGACATGGCACGCCAAGTACAAGGCTGGGAAAAAGAAATGCGCGATGCCGCACGCAATTTAGAGTTTGAACGCGCCGCCGTCTTACGTGATAAAATTAAGGCCATGCAAGCGGTAATTTTGGCGACTATGTAGTTAATCTAAGGAAAAACTAATTATTTTTCTTGAGGGGGGAAGGGGAACTTTTACCAAAGCCCAAAAGTTACCCTTCCCCCCGCAAACTCCCCCGATCCCCTCAAAACG
>CAYJHU010000204.1:0-4721 GCA_964369655.1 uncultured Desulfovibrionaceae bacterium
GAAGTAATGGCAAAAGCCATGGAACAAGCCCGCGAAGCCCGTGTGCATATTCTTGGTCAAATGGGCACAGCTCTTGAAACTCCACGCGAAGAGTTATCACGCTATGCTCCGCAACATGCAGAAATTTTTGTAAATCCTGACATCATCCGTCTTATCATTGGCCCCGGTGGCAAGAATATCAAAGCCATCACCACAGCTACAGGCGCCTCCATTGATATTGATGATAGCGGTCGTATCTCTGTTTTTGCCCCTACAGCCGAGGCCATGGCTACCGCTAAGGAAATGGTACAATACTATGACCAACGCGCCGAAATTGGTAAAAACTACACCGGTAAAGTACGCAAAGTATTAGAAATCGGTTGCATTGTGGAAATTTTACCCAATTTGGAAGCCTTGGTACACGTATCACAGCTTGATACAAATCGTGTGGAAAAGCCCGAAGACGTTGCTCGTCTTGGCGAAGACATGGTTGTAAAAGTTATTGAAATTAACGGTGATCGTATTCGTGCCAGTCGCAAAGCTGTTATGCTTGAAGAGCAAGGCATTGAGTGGACACCTGAAAGCACTTCCCGTCCTCCACGTAGCGACAGAGGCGATAGAGGCGGACGCGGTGATAGAGGTTCTGATCGCGGTCGTGGTGACAGAAATCGTCGTAATTAATATTTAGATTTGTTGGGAGGCTCTGCCTCTCAAACCCTCCGCCAAAGGGGGGCCTTTGGAAACCCTTATGCGCCCTTGCTTTTTCAATAAATTGAAAAAGCAAGGGCGTTTTATATTTCTTAGAATGAGCTTGTTAAAAAACGTCATGTGCCGAGATGTATTTTCAAAGATAGGATGCTGTCACAACGGGTTTTTTTGAAGGGGAGGGTTTGGGAGGGGAAACTTTTTTCCCAAAAAAAGTTTCCCCTCCCAAAAAAACAAAACAAATAATTAAATAATAAAAAGCGTAGCTAAACCTAAGAAAATAAAGAAGCCGGCACCATCTGTGATGGTGGTGAGGAAGATGCTTGAGGCGTGGGCTGGGTCACGACCTAGGGCGCGGAGGATGAGTGGTATTGAGCCGCCGGCCATGGCACCGAGAATCATGTCAAAGAGCAGTGCTCCGCCCATGACAAGGCCGAGGGTTGGGTTTGCGGTGAAGGCCCAGACTACGAGAAAGGCGAGTAGGGCCATAACGCTGCCGGTGGTAAAGCCAATTTTACCTTCTCTGAGCACGGCGAGCCAAGAGCGTTTTGCGTCGAAGCGTTCGGTGGCGAGCTGGCGGATAATGACGGCTAGGGCTTGTTGGCCTGTGTTGCCGGCTTGGTTTGCCACCATGGGCATGAGTACGGCAAGGACGGCCATGCTGGCGATGGAGCCTTCAAACATATAGACTACCGAGGCTGATATTGCAGAATTAAAGAGATTGATGAGTAGCCATGGCAGTCGTTTGCGCACGGATTCAAACCATGGGGTATCGATGGTTTCTTCGGGGTCGGCGCCCACCATACCGAGCATGTCGGCGCTGGCTTCTTCGTGAATAATATCTAGAATGTCGTCATAGGTGACGACGCCCATAATGTGTCCTTCGTAGTCTACCACTGGCATGGCCATGAAGTTGTAGTGAGAAAGAAGGCTTGCGACTTCGCCTTTTTCCATGTCATAGGTTACGGTGATGACTGAATGTGAGGAGAGGGCGTTTTTTAGGATGGTTCCGGGGCGTGAGAGCATAAGGTCACGCAGGGAGAGTACACCCACTAAGATGTCAAGTTCGTCTACGACATAGGCATAGTAGGGGCTTTCTTTATCTTCCATTTCATGGCGAATATGATTAATGGCTTCGTCGGCTGTGATATTTTGATTGAGCAAAATAATCTCAGTATTCATGACGCCGCCGGCAGAGTCGGGATCAAAGGTGAGGAGGTTTCGTATCTCTTCGGAGTCTTCCTTTTCCAGTTTATTGAGTAAGACATCGCGGTGATCTTCGTCGAGGTCTTCTAGTACGTCGGCAGCATCGTCGGGAGACATTTCGGCGATAATTTGTGCGGCTGTGTCTGGGTCAAGATTTTCTAGTACATCAACGGCCACATTGTCGTCTAATTCGGCCAGCGCTTCGGCGGCATCTTCTCTTGGCAGGTGTTGCAGGACGCAGACTTGCTTTTCAAGGCTTAAGTCTTCGATATGATCGGCCATGTCCGCAGGGTGAGCAAAGGCGGCGCCAAGCTGTGCTGCTTCGTGCATATCGCGGCAAATATCAGGTACTTGCATCCAGTCACCAGCTTTATACTCATCATCATGGTTAATGTTTGATTCAGAAGTATGTTGTTGTGAACTAGCAAGCGTGTTTAAATCTTTTTCTGTTGCAGAGGAAGATGTGAGGCTGTGTAGATTTTTTTCATTGTTATTTGACATGATTATCACCTAAATATCAATATTGCTGCTCAGCTGTGTTTTGTGAAAAATTTCCCATGCGGTACTTTTACTTGACGAAAGCCTAGCATATCACTACATAAAGAAAGCTTTTCCATCTTTTCAACGCCTTGTGTCTGGCGCTTATGGAAGCTATCAATCATATGTTACAAATTTGTGTCCGCAAAAATGATGCATGCTCCCCGTCTTTCTTCGGGGTTTGTAACATTAAGCCAAACTGAGGACAAGATGCCAAAGGTCACTTTTCAAGATTACTTTACTCCACAAAGTCTTAGCTATTTACGTCAAAATATTGTGTTGGCCCTTGAAGAAGATGGGCGAGACCTCACCGCTGAGGGAGTTTTTGCACAAAATCATATGACTTGTGCGCGCATTGTCGCCAAGGAAGAAAGCTTTGTGGTGGGATTAGCACTTATTCCCATAATTTTTGAAGAATATGCTGCCATGGGCGGTGGTAATTGCTCTTATAAAACGTGTGTGCTTGAGGGAGATTATGTAAAGGCCTTCACCAAGGTGGCTGAAATTTCTGGGGCAAGTGTGGATATCCTTAAGCTAGAAAGAGTAATATTAAATTATATTTGTCACTTATCGGGCGTAGCTAACCTTACTGCGCATTACGCAGAAAAGCTCATAGGTACAGGGGTACGGCTTTTGGATACGCGCAAAACCATGCCGGGTTTACGCTGGCTTGAAAAATACGCCGTAAGGATGGGCGGTGGTTATAATCATCGACGCGATCTTACGGAAATATTAATGCTGAAAGATACGCATATTGATGCTTGTGGCTCTATTAAGAGCGCTGTGGAAAAACTACGCGCTGCCTATGATCCATGTCCTCCCATAGAAGTAGAGTGCCGTAATAGTACAGAAGTTTTGCAGGCTGTGGCTATGCAGGTTGAGCGCATTATGCTTGATAATATGGATATTGAGGGACAAAGCCCCGATGATTTGGTCTCGTGCTTACCGCTTATACCTAAGAGTATTGAGGTGGAGATAAGTGGCGGCATTGATGATTCAAATATTCGAGAATATGCTTTAAGCAATGGAGCTGAGCGCCGAGCTGATTATATTTCAGTGGGGCGTTTGACGCATTCGGCAAAAACAGCGGACTTTAGTTTGCAAATTTCACTCTAATTGTAAAAACAGCTAACTGTTGCAGTGAGGATAGATATGAAAGGTAGCGAAATCCAAAAAATAAAAGATGCTCTTGGGGATAAGGTGTGTATTGTTGGACACCATTATCAACATGAAGATGTTATAAAATATTGCGATATTACAGGTGATTCTTTAGAGCTTGCCCGTAAAGTTGCCTTAGAAACAGCGCCGCACATTGTGTTTTGTGGGGTATATTTTATGGCTGAATCTGGCGCGCTTTTAGCACGCGAAGGACAAAATATCTATATTCCTGATCCCAAGGCCAATTGTGACATGTCATTGATGACACCTGCGCCGCTTTTAGAAAAAATTACAGCTATTTTGCACGAAAAAGCCCTTGCTGAGGGACGTAAAATTGTTCCCCTTGCTTATGTGAATACTTCTTTGGCGGTAAAGGATGTGGTGGGCCGCTATGGCGGAGCTGTTTGTACTTCTGCCAATGCCAAAACCATGCTTAAGTGGGCGCTTGATACGGCAGCAGAAGCGGAAAATGGCGGCTATGTTCTGTTTTTACCGGACAGAAATTTAGCGCAAAATATGGCCGTACAACTTGGCATGACAGCTAACGATTGGCACGTACTTAATGTAGAAGATGAAGGTGCCAAGCTTGATATGCAGGCCATAAGCCAAGCAAAAATGTTGCTTTGGCCTGGGTATTGTCCCATACATGAAGAATTTACCACCGAGCATATTGCGGCTTTTCGCCGTGAGCATGCAGACTGTACCGTGGTGGTGCATCCGGAAAGCCCACGTGATGTGGTGGGCGCTTCTGATGGTTCCGGTTCTACCACCTACCTTATTGAGGCTGTCAAAAATAGCCCCAAGGGCAGTACTATTATTGTGGGGACAGAATGTAATTTGGTGGAGCGTTTGCGCGTAAATTATGCTCATCATTGTACAGTTATTCCTTTGCGTTCAGTTTATTGCGCTGATATGGGACTTATTACGGAAGCTAAGCTTTTAAAAACATTGCAGGATATACAAAATGGCACGGCAGAGCCTGTACGTATCCCGAGTGAGCAAATCTCCTCTGCCAAAAGCTCACTTGAGCGAATGCTGGATGTGTGTAGTAAAGCCGGTGTTTAGTTTTTTTGGGGAAAACTTTTTTGAAAAAAAGTTTTCCCCAAACCCCTTTCAAAAAACTTTTATTTGCGTCA
>CAYJHU010000205.1:0-4621 GCA_964369655.1 uncultured Desulfovibrionaceae bacterium
AGGGAAAGAACCTTTTTTCAAAAAGGTTTTTCCCTCCCTCAAAAAAAATATAAATATCTTGAACTATTCAGCTAACAACATCTTTGCTGCAAAGGCAGCGGCGCCAAAGCCATTATCAATATTGCAGACGGCAATACCGGGCACGCAGCTGCAGAGCATGGAGCTAAGGGCGGCTTTTCCATTTGCGCCAACTCCATAGCCAACGGAGGTAGGCACAGCGACCACAGGACAGCGCACAAAGCCGGCTATGATGCCAGGGAGGGCGCCTTCCATGCCGGCAACAGCAATGATGATTTTTGCTTTTTGCAGGGCTGGTACGTGCTCGGAAAGCCTGTGCAATCCGGCTACGCCAACATCGGCAATAAAGCCGGCTTCAATGCCCCAAAAGTGAAGCGCTCCAAAGGCTTCAAGAGCCACAGGGCGATCTGCGCCGCCGGCTGAGATGACAATGGCCTCACCGGCTTTAGGCCAAGGCTTTTGCGAGCTGATTTGTGGTAAATCTTTTCCAAGACTAAATAATCCAGCTTCTGGCAATAAATGTCCTTGTGGAAAATTTTCCAGTAAAAAATCTTGTTGTGCTGTGTTTAGGCGTGTGACGAGCACGGCTGAGGCCTCATGCAAGTGCTTTACGGCAGAAAGAAGCTGCGCATTGCTTTTATGCGGTGCAAAAACAACTTCTGCAAGGCCACAGCGAGTTTTCCTGTCGGTATCAAGACTTAGACCGCAAAGCGTGTCTTGGATGCTGTGTGGTTTTTCTGAGAAAAAATTTTCACTTTGGCATTTATTGAGAGCTTCTGTTGACGATATGTTGCCTGCGGCAATTTCATCAAATAGATTTTTTAAAAGAGAATTATTCATATATGTCCTGTTATTTTAGTGTGATGGGTGACGTGTGCTGTTCAGCATAGCTTTAGCAAGGGGGAAAGGCAATAAAAAAGATGTATCTATCCGCCTTGTAATGAAAATAGATACTTGCCATTATGCGCATTAGAGGGTAAGAAATAAAAAGCATGTCGAAACGTAGAATTCTTTTTCTTGCTCCGGCACATGCCGTCACTCGAATTTTCCCGCAACTTCGCGATGCAGGATATGAGATTGGTATAGCCGAAAACCTTCAGGGTGCTTCTGTCTTTATTCGTAAGTCAGGCCCTGGGGTTATTTTTGCGCGCCCATCTTTGCCCGGTTTTAAGGCGGAGGATTTGCTTGCTGTTGGGCAGGATGATCCGGCCTTTCCCCCTGTAATTATTATCACAGATAAAGGCAATGCCGACGAAGCACGCCGCTTTATGGAGCTTGGCGCTGCGGATTATTGGCTTGAGCCACTCGATTATGAAAAAATAATCACCATGACGCGCAGCTCTGCGAGCAAGGCGGAAGCGCCTGCCATGTCGACCCTTGGGGGGCGTAAGGCTAGCTTTGTGGGCGGGCCAAATATTGTGGGCGAGCATCCGGCCATTGCCAGAGTTATGGCATTGGCGCGGCAAATTGCTCCATCCAAAGCCACTGTGCTCATCAATGGTGAATCAGGCACGGGTAAGGAACTTTTTGCAAGAGCCTTACATGCTTGGAGTAATAGGTCGGGTGGCCCTTTTGTTGCGGTCAACTGCGCCGCCTTGCCGGAACATTTGCTTGAAAGTGAACTTTTTGGTCACGAAAAGGGGGCCTTTACCGGCGCTGTGGCTCGTAAACCGGGTAAGTTTGAACTTGCATCCGGCGGCACCATCTTACTTGATGAAATTTCTGAGATGGATTTAGCCTTACAAGCCAAGCTCTTGCGTGTATTGCAAGAGGGTGAAGTGGACAGAGTAGGGGGCACTGACACCTTGCGTGTGGATGTGCGCGTACTTGCCACTACCAACCGTGACTTAGAAGATTGGGTAAAAGAAGGCAAATTCCGCCAAGACCTTTTCTTCCGCCTTAATGTAATTCCATTGCGCTTGCCCTCTTTGCGAGAGCGTGAAAAAGATGTACTGACCCTAGCAAAGTTCTTTATGCAATCCTACACCAAGGAATATGGACTTGGAGCCACGTCCCTTTCGCCGGCGGCTGTAAAGTGGCTGAGCGAATATGACTTCCCCGGCAATGTGCGTGAATTACAAAATCTTATGGAGCGCGCGGTCTTGCTTGCCAATGCCAAGCCCATTGAACCTGCGCACTTTTTGCTTGATCCTGACGCATGGCCGCTTTTTGCGGAAGATTTGCCGCAGGATAATGGCGCTGTGCCAATTGCTGAGGGCACTGAGGGCACAAATGCTGACTCTGGTTTGCAAGCGACAGGTACCGCGTCTGACAAGGGTAGCCAAGGGGCAGAGTTGTTTGGCGGTTCGGTGATTCCATTGCATGAGATGGAACGCATTATGATTATGAAGGGGCTTGAAGCCACCTCCGGCAACCGCACACAAGCGGCGGACTTGCTGGGAATTTCTGTGCGCACCCTGCGCAATAAGCTCAATGAATATAGAGCAATGGGTATTGAAGTAGAATAAAACACCGAGGATAGTTTAGTATGGGAGAGCATGCGCAAAATTGCTTCTCTTAGTATGACTTATCTATTCGGTGTATCTTAATTTTGTGGAGAAAGTATGTTAGACGCAATTCGTAATAATTCCCAATCGTGGGGAGTTAAGTTGGCATTTGGGATCATCATCGTGGTCTTTGTTTTTTGGGGCTTTAGTTCTGTAGGCAATATGGGGCATTCCACCACTGTTGCCACCGTCAATGATGCCACCATCACCGTGACAGAATTTGACCGTGCTTATCTAAGAAGCTATGCCGAAATGCGTGCGCAAAATCCGGAAATTACAGTAGAAGAGCTAAAGCAATTGCCTGCTCAGATTCTAGACTCCTTGATAGACGAAGCCTTGCTTGATGCAGAGGTAAAGCGTTTGCAAATCAGCATTCCCGATGCCATGCTTCGTGCTACCATGATGCAAAATCCAAGTTTTCACAATGCTGACGGTGTTTTTGATCCTGCCGTTTACAAGCAAGTTTTACAAAATGAAAAAATGCGCCCTGCTGACTTTGAATTTATGGTGCGTAAAAACTTGACCATAAATAAATTATTGCGTGAGTTGACTTTTACCGCACAAAGTTATTCCTCTGAAGTGGCAGCTTTTTTTGACTATACTTATGAAAACAGAGATGTTGATTATATCTTCTTTCCTGCGGAAACCGCTCTTGCTGAGGTTGAAGCCCCAGCAGAGGATAGCATAAAGGCTTTTTATGAAAGCAATCAACCACGCTTTACCTTGCCTGCCAAGGTGAATGTGGAATATGTGGCTGTTTATCCTAAGGCCCTTGGTAAGCCAGAAAGCATTACTGCCGAGGCCGTCACTGCATATTACGAAAAAAATAAAGCCACGGCCTTTACTACCCCAAAGGAAATTGAAGCTTCGCACATTTTGTTGCGCCTTGCTCCAACTGCTTCTGAAGAAGAAGTAAAAAAAGTCACCACTGCTCTTGAGGCTCTTAAAAAAGAAATTCAAGATGGGGCGGACTTTGCCGAAGTTGCCAAAGAGCATTCTGAAGATCCTAGCACTAAGGAAAATGGCGGCTCATTGGGCTTCGTAGGCGAAAATAAAATGGTAAAAACCTTTAATGATGCCCTCTTTAAGCTTAGCGCCGGTGAAGTGTCTGACATTGTGCGCACGGACTTTGGCTTGCACCTTATTAAAGCAGGCGAAAGCAAGGAAGGCGGCATCATTCCACAAGCTGAAGCAGAAAAAGGCATTCGTGACATTTTGGCTGAAGAGGCAGGATTGCCCTTGGTGCGTGGAACTCTTGATACCCTTATCGAAGCCAATGTGCTTGGTGATGGCTTAAGCGCCATAGCCAAAAATCATGGCCTTGAAGTAAAGCAAACAGAGCTTAAATCTGTGGCAGAGCTTGAAAAAGCACTGCTTATTACGCCAGAGCAAGCCGCAAAGATTTTAACTCTTTCTGCCAATATGCCGCTGGATACCGCTATGGAAACCACCGATAAGGGCTATATTGTAGCGCGTGTCAAAGATAAGAATGAAGCCAGCGTGCGCCCCTATGAAGAAGTGAAAGAAGAAATTATTGCTGAATTAAAAAATAAAAGCGCCCTTGAAAAAGTAACGGCCACTGCCACCGAAGCGCGTAAAGGCTTTGACGCTAAGGCTCCGGAAGAAGCTGACATTAAGACCATTGCCGGAGTTAAGCGTAATGCAGAAGCCGGCCCGCTGGGCTTTAATGGACTTATGAGCCTTGCTCTTTTTAATGCCAAGCCGGGTGAATGGCTTCCCGTTCCTTATGCGGTGAGCGTTGATGGCAAACAAGGCGTGGCACTTGTGCGCGTAAAGACCATTAACAGCGCCAAAGAAGATGATTGGAAGCCCCTAGAAAGCGTGTATACCAGCGTCATTCAGCGTCAACGTCATGATGCCATGCTCGCACTTTTTGTTGCCAGCTTAAGACAAGGCTCCAGCATAGAAATTAATAATGCCTATCTCCAAGCTGTGATGAACAACATTCAATAAAGAATACGTTTGAAGATGTAGATTTTGAAGGGAAGAAGCTTTTGGGTTTCTTCCCTTTTTTATATTTTGAGACCTCTGCGCAATTCATTGCGCAGGGTCTCGTGGAGCATTGGCGCTAGCCA
>CAYJHU010000206.1:0-4569 GCA_964369655.1 uncultured Desulfovibrionaceae bacterium
AGTGAGCGTGCCTTTCTGAAAAAAACGTGGAAACGTGTTTTTCAGCATCGACTAAAATAGTGAATTTGTTTTTAAATAAAATTTACCTGTGCAGAGGTAAAGGCACAAAAATCAATCACTTAGCGGTGAAGCAAAGCTCCACCTATTCTTGATTTTTGGTCGCATTGATTGGCGCCAACGCTCCATGAGACCCTACGCAATAAATTGCGCAGAGGTCTCAAAGGGGGAATCCCTTTGGAAATGATGACATTGCTTATAAGGCATAAAATAAGGAGTTAAAGATGATAGCAAATCATATCTTAGAATCTATTGATACCCATACTGCTGGCAATCCTACTCGTAATCTTGTGGCTGGGGTACCGAGCATCTTTGGGAATAGTATGGCAGAAAAAATGCAGTATGCAATGGAAAACCTTGACTGGATACGAACATGCACCATGCTTGAACCGCGTGGGCATAATAATATGTCAGGTACTATTTGGACAGAGCCCTGCCATCCAGAAGCGCATATGGGTGTTTTATTTTTGGATGCAGGGGGTTTTATGCCCATGTGCGGACACTCGACAATAGGCTCTATTACTGCAATGCTTGAGTCGGGCCGCATCCCAATTCAAGAGGCAGAGCAAAAAGTAAATATTGATACCGCTGCTGGTCTTGTGCGCGCTGTTGCTAGTATAGAGGACAATAGAGTAACTAAGGTTACTTTTAGAAATATTCCCTCCTTCCTTTATGCCGAAGGTGAGGTGGAAGTCGAAGGCTATGGAAAAGTACCATATGATGTAGCCTATGGCGGTACTACTTTTGCCATTACTGACGCAAGTCATTTTGACTTAGATTTACGTTCCGGAAATTTAGCTAAAATAACTCATTGTGCGCATCTTTTTAGAGAAGCTGTGCGTAGCGTTGTAAAATTTCAACATCCGGAGCAACCATCAATTAATGTTATTACGCATGTAATATTTAACACAAAACCCGATGATCCAAAGGCTAGTGACCGTAATACTGTAATTTTTCTGCCAAGCTTTATAGATAGGTCTCCATGTGGAACTGGCACTGCCGCACGTGTTGCATCACTTTTTGCAAAAGGTAAGCTTGAGCTTAACAAAAACTTCATTTACGAGAGCGTTATTGGTACACAATTTGAGGCACGTATTGTAGAGCCAGTTAGCGTTGGTGGCTATAAAGGTGGCATACCGGAAATTTCTGGTACGGCATATATAACAGGATTGCACAAGTTTTTACTTAATCCTTATGATAATTTATCTCATGGTTTTAGACTTGATTAGATAGTCAATAATGATAAGTTAAAACGTTAACAGCGTACTAATTAGTCGCTTTCGCAAAAATTTTTATGACGTTTAGTCCGAGTTTTTTATGTGTTTGCTAAGGACATTTTTTTGTTTTGAAAAAAATCCGGGGGAAACTTTTGGCTTTAGTTTCCCCCGGAAAACGGAATTAATCAGTATTTTCTTAACTCTTTAGTTCTTCAATAAGCTTTGAAAGCTGGCTTGATTGATTGCTAAGTTCATGCACTGCCTCTGTGGCCTCATTCATGGCCTGAGTGGTGGTGTTAACAATTTCTGACACATCGGCAATGGATTGCGCAATTTCATCGGATGTGGCGGACTGTTGTTCGCTGGCAGTGGCAATGGCACGAATACCATCGGCACTTTCTTCTGCCATTTCCAAAATACCGCCCAAGGATTCACCACTGCGAATGGCAAGGTTTGTGGCCTCTTCAATGCTTTTTACTGTGGAGTCAATCTGTTGCACATTGGTCGTTGTGCTTTGTTGAATAGCAGTAATGGCATTGGAAACATCAGCCGTGGAAGTCATGGTTTTTTCAGCAAGTTTGCGCACTTCATCGGCAACAACAGCAAAACCGCGCCCAGCTTCACCAGCTCTTGCAGCTTCAATGGCAGCATTTAAGGCCAGTAAGTTTGTTTGGTCTGCAATATCAGAAATTACACCCATAACTGTGTTGATGGACTGAGCATGCTCAGCCAACTCGCCCATACTCACGCGAATGGCCAAGGATTCATCACGCAAACGAATCATGGTATCCTCTGTGGCCTTGATTATCTTTGCACTCTCATTGGCTTTTTGTTTTGTAGTTTCGGCAATTTCTGCACTGTTATTAGAGTTTTGCGCAATTTCAAGCACGGTACTGTTCATTTCATCCATGGCGGTTGCTGTTTCTGTCATCCGCATGGCGGCAGTATCTGCACCTTGGGCAGAGACATCAATTTGACTTGTCAATTGTACGGATACATTGGCAATATTTTCCACAATGGATTCTAGTTCTTTAGCAGCACCATGACGCCCATCACTCAAGGCCTGTTCAGCGTCATTGAGTAGCTTCACCTCTTGATTGCGGTCAAAAACCATATCCACATAGCCAACATGCTTACCACTGGGGTCCAAGATCCGGGCTGCCATAGCTTTAAAATATCCAAGACCGGGTTGTTCAAAGTTTATATCTTTTACTCCTCGCTCGCAACACTCAATGGCACAATTGTTGGTACGACAAATGGACGCGCCCCAAATGTGACATGGTTGGCCAATAAGCTCTTCAGGTGTTTTGCCTGTCATTTTGCATACACCTGAATTTACAAAGGTAAAGTTTCTATTTACATCCATGGCAGCCAAGGGCGAGGGAATGCAGTTTAAGATGGCTTGGTACCAATCAGATTGCTCTTTGAGGTTAATGACCATGCTTTGTAAGGCATTGCCCAAGGTTTCAAACTCATCTTTGGTGTTGATATGTAAAGTGGCAGTTTTGTCACCTTGTGAAACTTTCTTTGCGTACCTAGCTATCTTATTAAGCGGGCTAGTAAAGCGGAAAGCTATAAATACAGCTACCACCAACAACACAACTAGCACTCCTAAGGCAAAGAATATACTGTTATAGTTGGCTTGTTTTTGAGACTGCAATACCTCACTTGCAGGCAAGCCAATAAACCACATCCCCATGGTTTTATTATCGAAACTTTTAGCAGGCCAATAAGCCGCCAAATAGTCGATACCATTAATAAGACTCTCGCCATAGTATACTTTATCTTGAGAAAAAACTACATTTTCTATAGCTGCATTGTTCAGCTTAGTTCCTACAATGCGATTATTTTGTGCATTTAAAATGGTGGTCATGACTCGGACATCATTTTGGAAGAAGGTTACTTGCACACCTAGAGATTTGCCCATCCAATCTATAAAGTCCGGTTTTGATAAATTATGACCAATGGATATGGTTCCGATAATTTTTCCATCTTTTTTAATGGGCGTAGTGGCTAGCAAAGCTGGTGCAACGCTACCAATACTAATACCGGATGTAGTGTTTCCTTTTAAGGCTTCGCTTACTTGGTTTTGCTTTCCAATAATGTCATCGGATTTTTCATCATGGGAGCGTACAATAACAGAGCCGAGGTGGTCTGTTATGACCATAATAGACATGTTTGAATCACGCATAATAAAATCGGCAATGCGTTTTGTAGTCGCTACATCTTCATTAATAATGGCTGTTGCAAGACCTTCCTGCTCAGCTCCAAGTTTTGCAAGATTTTCAAGTCTTGCCTTAAAAGCCACAAGAATGCCGGTAAAATTTACCTGCGATTTACGAATTTCTCTATTCAAAACGTCAGCAAGAGTATTTGAATAATTATAAGCAGTCACCACAAAGATGGATGCTGAGCTTATGAGTAATAGCACTACCAAACAACAAACAAATTTCCCCGTTACGGACAAACGCATAATACCTCCTAAATTATCATCCATTTACTATAAAAACAATTATTCTGTTAAAATTCTTTCAATTCAGCATATGAGGCGAATTGGAAAAACATTATTACCATGTTTTTCTCAGAAGTTTATTAATTTAAGATACACCCCTAACAGCCTGTTAGGGATGTCATAGCTTTGATTCAAGAACATGGATTCCCATTGGGCGAAGTGTTCAATCTACAAAAATGTAGATAAAATTCTTAGTTTTTTCGTTGTATATGCAAAATTTTCTTCGCAATGGGTATTATCGTAACATTTTTCTATTACTTTACACTATGCGAAGTCTTTGGAGTGTTGACGCGCAGTCAACGCGACCAAAGATAAAAATAGACGGAGCTTTGTACTGGAGTGTTCTATTTTATATATTTACACTTGTATTACACATTTCTTCAAAAAAAGGAAGCATTATATATAAAAATAATTAGGCAGATTTTATTTTGTCTCAAACTTCTAAGTCGCCTACACGGAGGGTAACTTCAAGGCATCTGAACAATTCCCTGAATTTTGATTGAGGCTTACTATGATAGTAAATTTTCTAAATGTATGTCTTGATATTTTTTAATTCGACCTTCTGACTAATTCATCCTGTTGTTTCAAAGTATTTTCTATAGATTTATGCTGTTTTTAAGGCTGAAAGTCGAGTATTTAAAAGACATGATTGTTATAATATCAAAAAAATCACAAGACCAAAACGCTCATTTTATAATCTTCAAAACAAATAGAATACTATGAGAATCAACCATTAAGAGCTAAAATGGCTTGACTTTAAGAGTTGGGCTCAGTACATTTTTA
>CAYJHU010000207.1:0-4569 GCA_964369655.1 uncultured Desulfovibrionaceae bacterium
GACAATTCCAGTACGGCAAGCGATGCTTCGTTCATGGCGGCGCTGGTGCTGGTGGCAATGTCGTTGATTTGTTCAATATTGCTGTTCATTTCGCTAACAGTGGCTGATTGCTCTTCACTGGCGGTGGCAATGGCTCGCACCCCACCTGCGCTATGATCTGTAATTTCAAGAATATCTTGCAATGCTTCACCGCTCAGGTTGGCGAGCTCTGTGGCTTCTTCGATGCCCTTTACGGCAATGTCCACTTGCTTGACGTTACTTTCGGTGCTGGCTTGGATGGAGCTGATAGCACTGGCCACATCGGAAGTGGAAGCTATGGTTTTTTCTGCGAGCTTGCGTACTTCGTCAGCTACAACCGCAAAGCCGCGTCCTGCTTCACCGGCTCTTGCTGCTTCGATGGCGGCGTTAAGAGCCAAGAGGTTGGTTTGGTCTGCAATATCAGAAATAACGCCCATGACTGTATTGATGGACTGAGCGTGATCGGCAAGGGCGCTCATATTTTTGCGTAAAGTCATGGAGTCTTGCTGCACGCGGGTGATGGATTCTTTGCATCTTTCTGTAATTTCAGCGCCATGTATTGCTTTTTCCTTGGCACTTTCAGTAAGCTCTGCGCTGGAGCCGGAGTTTTTAGCAACATCAATAATGGTGGCATTCATTTCATCCATGGCCGCGGCGGTTTGCGCGATGCGATGGGCTTGATCATTAACGCTTTGCGAGGATGTTTCTACTTGAGTTGAAAGGCGCTCTGAGGCAGAAGCTACAATGTTAACTACGCCTTCTAGTTGTTTTGCGGCATCAAGCAGACCTTCGCGACGTGCTTTAGAGGCTTGTTCTGCTGCTTCAAGGGCCTTTTGTTGGGCTTGCTCTGCTTCTGCAACGGCCTTTTGAGCTTCGGCGGTGGCGCTTTCGGCTTCTTTGACCATTTTGGCAAGGTTGGTAATCATTGTTCTAAGGCCAATGGCGAGGGTTGAAATTTCATCGCCGCGCTTGATGCCCACCTCAAGACCTTCTTCTTGCTCTCTGGTCAATTCCAAATTGCCTTCTGCCACATAGGTGGCAAGCTCTGCGCCATTTTTCATGGAAGTGGCAATGCCTTTAGCAACCATAAAAATAACTATGCTGGTGATAATGGCAATAATAGCGGCAAGGATGATAATCTCATATGTAAGCTTATTGGCTGCGGCTAGTAGCTCTGAAATTGGAGTATCAACGATGACATACCAATCCGCGATGGGTACGTGAGCAAAAAAGCCTATCATTTCCTCCCCTTCAAACATATATAAGGACGAGCCCTTTTTTTGAGCTGTGATATATGCTCTTTGGGGGGTGCTTGAGTCATCTGTGCCAACATACTCGGTTTGTCTGTCCATGATAACTGTAAATTTAGAATCATAAACATAGGGCGACATGCTTTCGGTAAGGGAAATGGTGCCCACAGAATTTTTGTTAAGGCTAGCAAGGTCAATCTTAAAGACCAAAGTACCAATGGTTTTTCCTGCCTCTATAATGGGGGCGCCCACAAAGGCGCTTAATTGTTTTGTTTCCCCTGAAATTCTTGTTTCTACGAAGTTTTTACCTAGCATGGCTTCTTTTACAGCAAGGTAATCAGCGGCGCTATCCCCAATGCGATTGGCAGCGGTGTGCGCAATAATTTTGCCATTGCTGTCGGTGATAAAACTTGAGGAGATGTCTCTATATTCACTAACAATCTTCGAGAGATAATTAACAATAGATGTTTTCAGGGCGTCATGCTCTTGGCTTTGATCGTTTTGCGCTTCTTCGGCAGTGAAGCGTCTAATGGTTGAGATGCTACTGGTAGAGTTAGCTGTATTGATAATATAACTAATAATATTATTCAACTCACTGGCCTGTACGCGTGTAAGTTCTGTCACCTGCGTACGGGCAGTGTCCAAGGCATCATTTTTTGACTGTATTCCAGAAAAAACAGCCAAGGCCACAAGGCCAATGATGGCGGGAGCTAAAATGTAGAGCATCATTTTTGCTAAGAGGTTAAGACGCATCGGGGTCTCCTTTATAGTTGTTATCATGCTGAAAACTTAGCTTAAAATATAGTTTTAGCAAAGTTGCAAAGTGCATTAAGCTTATAAAGCTCATCGGTAAATTTTTCATAATCTTTAGAAGAAATGTTATAAAAAGTCGAGTGTCTTTATGACGACAAAAATCAAAATATTCAAATTATACTGCTATAATTTGAGTAGAAATCGTCTGTTATTATTGCTCTTGCGCTTTTGGCATATACACGGCATACTGAACAAGGTTCAGAAACTATTTTTTAAATATTAACTGTTTTTAACAGACTCCTAGGGGGCATTATGAAGGTAGAATTTTTGGGCGCAGCACAAACCGTAACCGGTTCTTGTTATATGATAGAAGCGTGCGGAGCACGTTTTACTGTGGATTGTGGTATGCATCAGGGTAATAAAGCCATTGAGGAGCGCAACCAAGAAACAGATATGTATCGCGCTGCTGACATTGACTTTATCCTCATGACCCATGCTCATATCGATCACTCTGGGCTTTTGCCACGCATGGTAAAGGACGGCTTTAAAAATCCCATTTATTGCACCCCGCCTACCAAAGACTTGCTAGAAATTCTTTTGCTGGATAGCGCGCACATTCAGGAAATGGAGGCCAAGCAAAGGGCTGAAAAGTATAAACGTCGCGGCAAAGGCGAAGCGCCTGCGCCACTTTATGAAACCATCGACGCAGAAAACACCATGCCGCTTTTTAGCGATATTGAGTACGACAAAACCTTTGAGCCACACCCTGGCATCAAGGTGACCTTTCATGATGCTGGCCATATTATCGGCTCTGCCTTTTTGTATGTGGAAGTGACCGAAAATGGTAAAACCACCACGGCGATTTTTTCCGGCGACCTAGGGCGCGCCAATGCCTATATTATGCGTGATCCGGAAGTGCCCAGAAAAGCAGATTTTATCTTCCTTGAATCCACCTATGGCGACAGGGAGCATAATACCAGCATTGATCCGCATACGGAACTTGCCGAAGCCATTGCCTACAGCTATAAAAATAAAGAAAAAGTCATCATTCCGGCCTTTGCTGTGGAGCGCACACAGGAAATATTGTATTGCTTGCACCAGCTGGCAAAAGATGGAAAATTGCCGGATGATATGCCCATCTATGTGGATAGTCCGCTGGCCATTCGGGCCACAGATGTTTTCAAAAAGCATGTGGATTTATTTGATGATGAAGCCAAGGCATTGCTTGCCAAGGGCGAAGATCCTTTTTCTTTGCCAAATTTGCATTATACTATGGATGCACAAGAGTCGCGCACGCTCAATGAAATGGGCGGCTCAGCCATTATTGTTTCTGCCAGCGGCATGTGCAATGCCGGACGCATTCGCCATCATTTACGGCATAATATATGGAAGCCCGGCGCCAGTGTTGTTTTTGTAGGTTATCAAGGCGTGGGCACACCTGGTCGTAAAATTGTTGAAAAAGCCGCCTCCATTACGCTTTTTGGTGATGATATCCCCATTGCTGCAAAGATTTTCACCATTGGTGGATTTTCTGCCCATGCAGGACAAGCGCAACTTATAGAATGGGCAGGTCAAGCCCTTGCCGACCATAGTCAAATTATTTTGGTGCATGGTGAAGAAAAAGCTCAGCAAGTACTTGGTGAAAAATTAAAGCAAAAATATGGGGTAGATGTGGCTATTCCCGCCTATCTTGACGAGCTAATACTTGAAAGAGATGCCGAAGCCGTGTATGTAAACGCCCCACGCAAGGAACGCGCGGAGCAAAAATCTGCGGATGCTGTACCTACAACACCAGCCCTTGGCGTGGCGCGTACCGAGCCGAGCGGCGCTCCAGTGGATTGGGCATATCTGAAGCAAGAGCTTGAGTTTAAGATGCAAAAATTACATGATAAAATTGACACATTGAGTGAGCGTCCTTGGGTAGAACAATCAGAGTTACGCGACAGTGTCAATAATCTTTCCTATGAACTTTCAAAATTAATGTCTAGGTTATAATGCGTATAATTTCAGGAATATTTAAGGGGCGAGTGCTAAA
This sequence comes from uncultured Desulfovibrionaceae bacterium, assembly GCA_964369655.1. GTDB lineage: Bacteria > Desulfobacterota > Desulfovibrionia > Desulfovibrionales > Desulfovibrionaceae > CAYJAD01. Next base: position 4,057 of record CAYJHU010000207.1, read on the forward strand.
AACCGTAGAGGGGCCGGGCTATCGGCCTGCCATGTCGCGAGTGCGTGAAGCGCTTTTTTCCATGCTGGAGTCGCGTGGCATTATCTGGGGAGAAAGCACCGCCCTTGATCTTTTTGCCGGCTCCGGTTCGCTGGCTTTTGAGTGCTTAAGCCGCGGTGCCAAGGAGGCTGTACTCATTGAGAGTTCTTCTCAAGCCGTTAAGTGCTTAAAGGAAAATGCCTCTAAGCTAGGGCTTGATGAGCAGCGTTGCCGCATTCGCCAAGAGGATGTGCTCAAGGTTCTTGGCAAGCGCAGTGCACAAAGTTATGATGTGGTTTTTATTGATCCTCCCTATGGGAAGAACTTTATTGCGCCTAGTCTCAATGGGCTGATTCGACACGGCTTTGTGCATGAAGAAAGCATCATCACGGCCGAAGTTGAGGCGGCGCTGGCCTTTGACAGCGAAAATGCACACCCGCAATTGGAAGTGCTTACCGAAAGAACCTTTGGACAAACTCGAGTTATTTTATGGCA
>CAYJHU010000208.1:0-4566 GCA_964369655.1 uncultured Desulfovibrionaceae bacterium
AATAAGTATAAAACATTTGATTATGTTTTTATTAAAGTAAGGGTTTAAGTTTTGTGGGGCTTCTAAAAAAATTACTTGCACAGAAACCACAAAATAGTTTAAAAATATTCTTGCCTAACAACTGAACAATGTGTATGTTCATTAAATACATTGGTTAGAAATATTTTTTATTGGTTGAGCATTTATATAGTATTGCAGATAGCGGAGGATGCAAAAGATGGCACCTGAAATTTTAAATTGGCAAGATGGCGTAGCTCGTGTTGTGAACAATCGTGGATTATATGCAAAACTTTTAATTCGTTTTGCTGATAGTCTTGCTGATGCTCCTACAAAAATTGCTGAAGCAGTGGCTGCTGGCAATATAGAAGATGCGCAAATGCAAGCACATACCGTTAAAGGAACCGCAGCTAATCTTGGAGCAGAAGTGTTGGCAGAAGCTGGAAAAGTGCTTGAAACTGCCATTAAAGAAGGAAGTGGTATTGAGCCCGCCATTGAAGAACTGCGTAAGGTTCTTGAACAAACCATCGAAGTTATGCGTGCCTTTGAGGCGTAGCATATTTTTTGTTTAAGATAAGTTTTTTGAGGCTATGGCCTCAAAGCCCCTTGTTAGATTTAGCAAGGGGCTTTTTTTTTGTACTTGGAATAAGTTTTGAGTCATATGCTCCACAAACTCATTTAAAGGCGATTTTTTTTATTTTATCTAATAATTATACTAGATTTTTTTTTAGTGTCAGTGTATTGACAGAAGAAAGGATACTTCAATAACATACTGCAACAAAAGTGAATAGTATTTGTCTAGCATAGGGGAGAATTATGGACTTTGAAAAAAGTGGTATTATTGGGCAAAGTGGAAGCCTTGAAGAAGTATTTCGCATGCTTAAAAAAGTGGCTCCTTCTGACAGTACTGTGCTTGTGACCGGAGAGTCAGGCACAGGGAAAGAGCTTTTGGTACGAGCCTTACATAGCTATAGCGAGCGTGCCGATAAACCTTTTGTGCCAATAAATTGTGGAGCAATCCCCAAAGAGCTTTTAGAGTCAGAGCTTTTTGGACATGAAAAGGGTGCTTTTACGCATGCTATTCGTACTCGTCCCGGTCGTTTTGAAATTGCCGATGGTGGAACTATATTTCTTGATGAAATTGGCGAAATGGACTTGAGTTTACAAGTAAAAATTTTGCGTGTTCTTCAAGAAAAAGAAATTGAAAGAGTAGGTGGTTCCGGCGTTAAGAAGGTGGATGTGCGCATTGTGGCGGCCACCAATCGTGATTTAGAAAGTGAAGTGGCACAAGGACGCTTTAGGGAAGATTTATTTTATCGTTTAAATGTAATTCCTTTACATCTTCCTCCTTTGCGTGAAAGAATTGGCGATGTTTTGCTCTTGGTCAATCATTTTTTGCAGCGTTTTTGCACAAAAAAGAAAAGAGATATCTTAGCTCTTTCTCCTCTTGCTGCACGTGTGCTTGTGGCTTATTCTTGGCCAGGAAATGTGCGCGAGCTTGAAAATTTTATGGAGCGTTTAAGTATTCTTGCTGATGGTCCCGAAGTTCTGGTTGAGGATTTACCCGCAAAAATTCTTGATGCCGTGGGCGCTATTGATAATTTACCACCGGTACCCGAAGCTTTTTTTGCTACTTCAGATGCTAAAAAAAGCACTGCAACAAGTGTTGCTTCTGATTTTAAGAAGGATGCCTCTCCTGAACCTTCTGCCAAAGTAAAAAGTGAAAATGCTAATATTTCAAACGTAAACGGTGATTTTGTTTGGCCAACTTTAGCTGAATTGAAGAGATTTAAGATGGGCTTGAAAGAGTTTTTAGAGGCCATAGAAGATCGTTTGCTTGATGAAGCTATGAATGAAGCGGGCGGTGTAAAAAATCACGCGGCAGAAATTTTAGGAGTAAAGCGCACAACGCTCATTGAAAAGCTTAAGAAAAAAGAACAATCATAATTTGCTATAGTATGGAACAAATATTGCATATTAATTATTAATGCGACAAAAAATTTCTACCGTACATCGGCTTCTTGCTAGAGCGCATATGACGTTCTTATTTATGGGTTTAATGTTCTTTTTACCCAGTCATATTTTTGCGGCTACTCCTCCCCCAGTTGCAGAGCCAGCCGCAACGGCTCAAACTTCTGACCCTAATACTCCTCCTGCGCAAACTCCTGAAGAGCCAAAAGATGAGCGCATTGTCAGCCCCCAAGAAATTAAATCTACAGTAAATAAATCCGGCCCTGAATACTGGCCGGAAGATGATGCCGTTTCTACAAAACTTACTGAAAAACCTGTAAGTGCAGAGGAAAAAAGCGCCGATGATAGTGCAGAAACTCCCGCACAAGCTACAGAAAATCAACAAACTGATATGACGGTGGTAAAGACCGTTGACCCTGCTCAAAAGCCGGAACCTCCTAAAAAAGAAGGAGAAGAGGCCACAGCAGAAAGCGAAAAACCTATCGTTTATATGGATGAAGAAGGCAATGTGGTCCCTAAACCACCTGTACCGGAAGAGCTTTTTGCTGAAGTGGCAAAACTTGTACAAGCGGCAAAATACAAAGAAGCAATGCCAATTATTGAACAATTACGCGCCATGTTGACCATTCCGGCGCAAATGCGCGAGCAAGTTCTTTACTATAGAAGTGATGCCATTGCTTCTCTTTATGAAGGAAAACCGCAAGAAGGTTTTGAGCCTATTATTTCTTCAACAGAAGAAGCCATGAATGCCAACTTGCGTTCATCGCGTGTGCCGGATGCACTGTATCGCCTTGGTCTTGCTAATCTTAATGTGGGTAATTTAACTGAGGCAGAAGGGTATTTTAGGGCTTTGCGCCGTCGCCATCCTTATGATGCCAATGTGCCTACGGCTTTTTATCTACTTGGTAAAGCACAGCTTGAAAAAGGGCTTTTTGCCGAAGCTGATGAAAATTTACGCGCTGTACTGCAAGAATATCCCGATTCTTCTGCGGTAAAGCAAACAACCATGGCTCTTGTGCGGGCTTTGGTTGGGCTTGGTAAATATGATGACGCGCTTTTGTATGCGGACTTTGCGGAAAAGCGCTGGGCGCGGCATTATATTGAAGACCCCAAGTACCTAAAATCTCTTGCTGAGCTTGACTATAAAGCGGGAAAAAAAGAATTAGCACTGCAAAAGTATTGGCTTTTGTATAACCTTACTCCTAAAGCTGAAGATAGTTCTGATATTCTTGCTCTTATTGGCGATTTATATTTTGAACTTAATCAAGCAAGTTCTGCTTTGGAAGTTTTTTCGGAAATACTGCGCATCTTTCCTGATACCGATGCCGCAGCTCTTGCTCTTTTGCGCCAATCAGAAAAAGGATTGTATGATAGTCCCATAAATTTACCTGAAATGTATGGTGTTTTTGAAAATCCCGGAGAGCCATTGCCGCAAGTTGTCTATCAAGATTTACAAAAAATAAGGCCAAATGCCAAGCGCACCATTACCGCTAAATTAAAATATGCATTGTGGCAATTGTGGGACAAGCAGTATACCGATGCCATGGGAACTGCCGCTGATTTTATTGACTTATATCCTGAAAATGTGGATGTGGAGCTTGCACGTGATACCATTATGCGTGGCTTTATGGCGGATCTAAAAAACTCATTGCTTGAACAAAACTATGGGCGTGTGCTTATTTTGTGGAATGGTTTCCCCTTAGTGAGGGAGCGCTATGGCCCCATTGATCCGGATTTACGCAATGCCTTGGGACGAGGATATTTGGAACGCGGTGATGATGCTAAAGCCATGGAACTTTTTAAGGAATTCTTAAAAACTCCGCAAGATCCCAACTACAGTGAAGCAACATTTGCCTTATATTTTAATAAATATTTAGAAAGTGGCAATTGGAACGCCATGTTAGACCTTGGTGAAATTGTTAAAGATTGGGAAATGTCCAAAAGTATGCGCGGGCATCTTGATTATGCACTTGCCCTTTCTGCGGAAAATTTAGGGCTTAGAGAGCGTTCGCTTAAGTTATGGAAAGAGTTAGCAGTTAATAAGGATATTCCAAAATATCAAAGAGCCTATGCGACGCATTTTTTAGCAAAAGATGCAGAAAATCGTAAGGATATTAAGGATGCTTATAATTATAACTTGCAAACGCTTAATTTGTTTGATGAATTAAAGCAAGATCGCTCTGATCGTGCTGATGAATCACGTCGCAAAGAAGCCATGAATGCACTTATGGATATAACCGAAGTGGCCAATCGTATCCCTGAAGCCTTGGAATGGGTTGAAAAATATAATCAATTTGTGCCCAAGGACTCCCCAGAATATCCCGGCTTGCGCTTTCGTGAGGCTCGCTTAAATCGTAAATTGGGTAATAATGATAAGGCGAAGCATTTATTAGAAATTATTACCAAAGACTATCCGGACTCACCCTTTGCTACTGACGCCAGCACTGAGCTTGCCACCTTCAATGTTTCCCGAGATTTACAGACGTTCTTGCCTAAAGGACAATAATTTTAAGAATGGAGTAAATTTTTTGCTCCACAGACTGATGACAAACCCCACTGTGCGGTGTTTGCGCCGCTATTGTCAGCAAAGCTGCCAAG
>CAYJHU010000209.1:0-4557 GCA_964369655.1 uncultured Desulfovibrionaceae bacterium
TAAAATTTTACTTGCAAAGTTATATTTGAAAATAATTGTGCAGAGGTCTCATTTTAAGGACAAGCAAGTATGAAATTACAAAAAAAATTGGGCGGCGTGGTGCTGGCAGGCGGACTTTCCAGCCGCATGGGCAGTGATAAGGCATTGCTTTGCGGGGGTGATGGTGTTTCCTTGTTAGATAAAAATATCATGCTTTTGCAAGAATTTTGCGAACATACTTGGGTATCGTGCCGAAAGGATTCGCCCATAACCTTCTTGACCTCGCACCCTTGTGTTTTTGATGGAGCAGTGCAGTCAGAGTCCGTTGGGCCGGTGGGCGGTATTTATGCTTCATTGCAAAGGGCGCATGAACTAAAGCTTGATGGCATTATTGTTCTTGCGTGCGACATGCCATATGTGACAGCTCAAATGCTTCAAAAGCTCATCACAGCACGTAATGTTGCCCGCGAAAATGCTGATATAAAAGTTACTGCCTACTATGAAGATGAAAAAAATATCTTCCAAGGGCTGTGTGCCATTTGGGAAGTGGACATGGAATTAAATGAAAAAATCATGGGAAACTATGAGGAGCGCAGGCTATGGAAGCTCTATCCCGAGGACATGCAACACAGAGTTTTGTATAATGAAAACGAAATGCCACAAGCTTTTGTTAATCTAAATACTCCGGCAGATTTAGATACATATTTGAAAAGATAAACAAAAAAAGCCTTGGTATATAAGATATATACCAAGGCAAAATTTGACTAGAAAAATTAATTCTAGTAGCGATTGCGGGGTCTGATACGAGCAGCCTTACCCTTGAGTTCGCGCAAGTAGTATAAGCGGCTACGACGCACACGACCAAGAGTCACCACTTCTACGCGCTCAATAAAAGGCGAATGCATGGGGAAAATGCGCTCTACGCCAACACCGTCAGAAACCTTACGCACTGTAAAAGTAGCGCCGGTGGTTCCGCGTTGCATGCGAATCACATTGCCCTGAAACATCTGAATGCGTTCTTTTTCGCCTTCCACAATACGCATATGCACTTTTACCGTATCACCGGAGCGAAAAGTCGGTATATCTCCGCGCATATTTTCTTGTTCAATTTTCTTCATTATATCCATTATGAAGCTCCTTTTGGTCACCGTCTACATGCTTTATTCAAGCGTGAGTGGTGTTAATATACTAAGCTTGCCCAAAGCGCAACACAAAATTTCATAAGATTCCTAATAAATTTCTTGTAAAATCCTGTCGAGCATGATGGCAGCGGCGGCCCGTACTGATAGGTGATTGTAATCACTTAAAAAACGTATGGGCGGCAAAAATCCATTACAATTATTTAAAACTTCCGGAGCAAGCCCATGTCCTGTGCCTAGGAGCAACAAACATGGCGCGTCAGCAAGCTGTTTGCGTGCCTCCCCAAAAGAAATGTCGCGTGTATCTGCTTTTTCTTGCCACTGGGCAGAGCTTCCCCAAAGCAAGGGGGGCTGTCCGCATTTGGCAGTAATGTGAGCTATGGCGTCCTCAATGCTACTTGTAAGTTCCACAAGTTTAAGTGCTTCGGCGCGATCTGCATGGCTTTTTCCGGCTGGGCCATGTAGCCAGTGCCGTAAAATTCCTTGCAATACATCTTGCTGATCCTTCAGAGGCTGAATAATATAATAGCCCCCAAGACCATAACTACGCGAGCTTCTTGCTATATCGTGAATATCTAGGTTTGTCAAAGACGAGGTGCCGGAATTCTTACCCTCTATGATTACAGGGTGATGCACAAGCCCGATAAAAAGATTACGCCCAAGGCGCGTGCGCGGAAGGCTTTGTACGTAGTGCGCCGCCGTCTTATTAAGCTTTGCCTCGAAAAGTAAATCCGGTCTATGTGCTAGGGTGCGAGCAAGGGCAGCTTCCTTTCGCCAGGCATGAATTTTTTCATGGTGACCGCTACATAAAACTTCCGGCACTTGATGGCCTTCAAAATTCTCTGGGCGCGTGTAGTGAGGATATTCCAAAAGCCCTTCAGAAAAAGACTCCTCCGTACCCGAAGCTTCCTTACCCATAAAACCAGGCACAAGGCGTGCCACCGCTTCAATAATGGCAAGAGCCGGCACTTCGCCGCCATTTAAGACAGCATCGCCCATGCTTACATATTCAATGGGGAAAAGCTCTTCAATGCGTGCATCAAAGCCCTCATAGCGTCCGCAAACCAGCGTAATGCTCTCTTCTTCTGCCAGCTCTTTGGCCATGGCTTGAGTAAAGGGCTTTCCTGCAGGTGACATGACTAGGATACGGCGTTTTGCTGTAGTCTTAGGCGCAGTCTCTGTTTTATCTGCATGCTGTATGGCGCGTAAAGTTTTTACAAGTGGCTCCAGCATAAAGACCATGCCGGGTCCGCCGCCATAGGGCTTGTCATCCACAGCCTTATGTACACCGTGCCCATATTCACGTGGATTATGAACATTAATGTTTACAATACCAGCGTCTTGCGCTTTAGCCATAAGTGACGTTTGCAAGGGGGATGAAAAAAACTCAGGAAAAAGGCTGACAATGTGAAAATTCATAATGCGCACTTCTAATAAAAAAATGCTCCGCTGGCAAGTGCAATGAATTAAATATAAAATAGCCTTGGCAGTTAAATTTTGAAAAGTGGTCAAAATCTAAAATCAAACATTTGGCGGTCTCAATTTAAATATTTAACAGTGTATCATTTGACTTTATGCGTATTATCCGTATATTTAAAATACCTTCCGCAGTTACTTTTGAGTAAAATTATTAAGTCTGCAATAATTGATACGAAATTTAATTTTGTAGTGCAGCTCTAAAAGGTGAAGCAAAGCTCCGCCATTCTTGATTTTTGGTCACATCAATTAGCATCAACGTTCCAAAGCCTTCGCACATATCTTTGTGTAGGAGCTTTTGTAAAAAGGAGGAGACATGGAAAAAGACAAGAAACTTCCTTATGAGCTATGGGAAGATGAGAATCATTTGTGGAAAAATGAAGATATTGCCGAAAAAGCCAAAAGATCTGGCGTGCAAGTAGGTTTTATCAGTGAGTTTGATTCAACTTCACTGCATCTAGCGGCATTTTATAATGATTTTGATACTGTAAAGCTGCTGGTGGAGAATAAGGTTGACCTTGAGTCCAAAAACTCCAAAGGGCAAACAGCTCTTGCCGTTGCGGCTGCAAATCCCAATACTTCTTTTGAAATTCTGGAGTTTTTGATTGATGCCGGCTCTGATATTGAGGTAAAAGATCTCAATGGCTATACACCTTTAACCTTGGCCATATTAAGCGAAAATATCAATTTTTTTGCCTATAAAGAAGGTCAAGAAGTTCCGTATCTGCTTGAAAAAAATGCCAATGTTAATGCCGCTAGCTTTGAGGGGAATCCCCCCTTGGTTTATGCCGCCATCAAGGGGAATCCACACACGGTGCGAAAATTATTGGAATTTGGCGCGAATATAAACTTCCAAAACCAAAACATGTATACCCCAGCCATGATTGCGGTAATATTTGATAATGTGCAGGCATTTACAGTTATCCTTAAATTTAATCCCGATCTTTCCTTAAAAAATCTTGATGGAAAGAGCGTGGAAGATTTGGTGGAAGAGTCCGGTAATCAGCGAATGATTGACGCGTACAGAAATCGCTAAAAAGTTATTGTTTATTTTCAAGGCCCGCTGAAAACTTTGGCGGGCTTTTTTTTTGCTTTATTACTGTTTTATAAATAAAAATATCACTTAAATTCCTGCCTAGTTTTTTGATTCTTTCTGTGCTACAAGGCACGCCGGCGCATATGCGTGAAGCTATGCGTACTTTTGCCTATGTTTTGCTATTAATTGCAGGGATTTCAAGATGGATTTAGAATTAGGTATTTTTATTTTTGCGTGGTTTTTAGCTGGTTTTATCAATGGAATTGGAGGTATGGGAGCAGCCATGGTGGCAGTGCCCATTATTACAGGCCATATGCCATCGTCCATGCTCACGCCAGTGGCTTGTATCATTGTCTTTTTTATTTCCTGTCACATGACGTGGAATTTCAGGGCAGGGTGTTTGTATGCTTCGCTTAAAAACATGTTGATTGGTGCGGTGCCGGGTTCGCTTATGGGGCTGACCATGCTGGTTTTTATTCCTACCTTCTCCATGCAACTTTTCACGGGTATTGTAATGCTTGCCTTTGTAATTTGGCAATTTTCACGTAAGCTTAATACCATTCAGCGGCCGGAAACATTTGGCAAAAGTGCCTTTGCAGGATTTTGCGCCGGCGTGCTCAACACTTCCATTTCTTTTGGCAATCCACCAGTAGGCGTGTATGCGTTGTATCTTGGCTGGACGCCACTGCAAACCGTTGGCACCACAAATGTTTTTTCCGTTTTTGCCTATTTTTTTGCGTGCAGCATACAGGCTTCGGCTGGGCTTTATACCACAGAAGTGCTGACCTATGCGGCCTATGGGGTGCCGGCGGCCATGATTGGCATTACCCTTGCCATGCCCATAGCGCGGCGCATTAATGCCATTACATTTAAGCGAGTGCTATTGCTGGTTATTGCGGCAGGTGGTTTGACCTGCTTGTGGCGCGG